>JAOUHR010000084.1 GCA_029884515.1 Gemmatimonadota bacterium | reverse complement strand
CCACATCATCCGAGGCGGCGGCGGCTTCGGCCGCCGGCTCAACAACGACTACATGGTCGAGGCCGCGTGGATCGCGCGGCAGGCGGGTGCGCCAGTCAAGTTGGTGTGGACGCGCGAGGACGACATGCGGCACGACTTCTACCGGCCAGCCGGCTTCCACAAGCTCAAGGGCGCCGTCAGCGCCGCGGGCAAGCTCACCGCGTGGCAGAATCACTTCATCACGTTCGGCGAGGGACAGCGCTTCGCGCCGGCCGCGTCGATCGGCTCCACCGAGTTCCCCGTCGCCTACGTGCCGAACTTCTCGTTCGGCGTCTCCACGATGCCGCTCGGCGTCCCCACGGGATTCCTGCGCGCCCCGACGAGCAATGCGATCGCCTTCGTCTTCCAGTCGTTCATCGATGAACTCGCGCACGCGGCGAAGCGCGACCCGGTGGAGTTCCGGCTCGACCTGCTCGCGCAGCTCGATGCCTCCGCCCCGATGCCGGACCGCGGCTCGCCGATGAGCGCCGAGCGCATGCGCGGCGTGCTGCAGCTCGTCGCCGAGAAGTCCGGCTGGGGCAAGCGCACCCTGCCCAAGGGATCGGGGATCGGCGTCGGCATGCACTACAGCCACCGCGGCTACTTCGCCGAGGTGGTCGAGGCAACGGTCAGCAAGAGCGGCGAGGTGAAGGTGAACAAGGTCTGGGTCGCCGGCGACGTCGGGAGCCAGATCATCAACCCGACGGGCGCGATCCAGCAGGTGCAGGGCTCCGTGCTCGACGGCCTCGCCGGCGCGCTCCGCCTGGAGATCTCGATCGACGGCGGCGCCGCGGTCCAGGACAACTTCGACACCTTCGAGCCGCTTCGAATCACGGAGACACCGCCCGTCGAGGTGCACTTCCTCACGACGGACAACCCGCCGACCGGCATGGGTGAACCCGCACTCCCGCCGGTGATCCCCGCGCTCACCAACGCGATCTTCGCCGCCACGGGCAAGCGCGTCCGCTCCCTCCCGCTGAGCAAGCACGACCTGAGCTGGAGTTGACCGCATGAAGCTGTGGCTCGAGACCCGCCAGGTACTCGACCGACTCGGCGCGCTGCACCGCGAGGGGCAGCGCGCCGCGCTCGCCACGGTCATCCGTGTGCGCGGCTCCGCGTACCGGCACGAGGGCGCCAAGCTCCTCGTCCCGGAAGAGGGCGACGTCACGGGCAACGTGAGCGGCGGCTGCCTCGAGGAGGACGTGCGCGAAGTGGCCCGGCGCGTGATCGCGAGCGGCGTGGCCGAGCGCCGGAGCTACTGCGGCGGCGCGAACGAGATCGCCGCCTGGGACCTGGGCGTCGGGTGCGAGGGCGAGGTGGAGATCCTCATCGAACCCTGCAACGGGGATCGCGCGGACGAGCGAGCGCTGCTCGCCGCCGAGGAGGCCTTCGTGGTGCTCACGCGTCTCGATGCGGTCGCGGACCGCGGTCCGACGGAGCGCCGCGTCGTGAAGGGCAAGGCCGCCGAAGCTTGGCTCGCGGCGAGCCGCTCGCACCTCGAGCGCGACGGCGACGCCGAGACCTTCGTCGACGTGCTCCGGCCGCCGCCGCGCCTCCTGATCGTCAGCGCGGGTGACGACGCCCGGCACCTCGCGCGCGTCGCGAGCGATGTCGGCTTCCGCGTCGTCGTCGCCGACCGCCGGCCGGGGCTGCTCGACCCTGCACGATTCCCCCGCGCGGCGCGGCTGGTGGAGACTGACGCGGCGCGACTCAACGAGCGCCTCGTACTCGACGAGGACAGCTTTGCGGTCGTGATGACGCACCATTTCGCCGACGACACGGACTACCTGCGCGCACTGCTCCGCACCCCCGCGCGATACCTCGGCGTGCTCGGTCCGCGGCAGCGCACGGAGCGCATCCTCGGGATCCTGCGCGCGGAAGGGCCGGTGGACGAGTCGCGGATCTTCGGCCCGGTGGGCCTCGACATCGGCACCGACGGCGCCGAGCAGGTCGCGCTGGCCGTGATCGCCGAGATCCTCGCGGTGCGCAGCGGGCGGCGTCCGGGTTCGCTGCGCGACCGGAGCGCGCCGATCCATGCCACCGGCGAGTGAGCCACTCCGCATCGGTGCGGTGATCCTCGCCGCGGGCGCGTCGCGGCGGATGGGAAGGAACAAGATGCTGCTGCCGGTGACCGGCGACCCGATGGTGCGCCGCACGGTGCGCGCCGCGCTCGATGCCGGCCTCGAACCGGTGATCGTGGTACTGGGCCACGAGGCCCAGCGCGTGCGCGAGGCGCTCGCAGGCCTCCCGTGCGCGTTCACCGAGAGCGACGACTTCACCGGCCCGACGAGTGCCTCGCTGCACGCGGGCCTCCGCGCGCTCGACCGGTGGGATCCCACTCGCGACGCGGTGCCCGATGACGCGCGCTGGGGTGTGGGCGCAGCCGCGCGCCAGGGGTCGACACCGACCCGACCTGTTGACGCCGCCGTCGTCCTGCTCGGCGACATGGTGCACGTCACCGCGGACATGATCGCCGCCCTCGCCCGCTCCGCACGAACGGGGCGCGCGCCGCTCGAGGTCTCCCGCTACGGCGACGTGCTCGCCCCTCCCCTGCTGTTCCGCCGCGCACTCTGGCCGGAGCTGCTCGCGTGGACCGGCGAGGGATGCGGCAAGACCGTCGTGCGGGCGCATGAGGCCGAGGCCACCATCCACGACTGGCCGGTGGAGGCGCTGCGGGACGTGGATACCCCCGCGGACTACGAGGCGCTCACCCGATGAGCCAGTTCCTGCGCGCGCTCGCCGCGATCGCCGTGCTTTCGCTCACCGGCGCCCAGCCGCGCGCGGCCCGCGCGCTCCCGGACCGCATCGACGACGCGACCTTCTGGCACATGATCGAGTCGCTGTCGGAACCCGGCGGCTACTTCCGCTCCGACAATTTCATCTCGAACGAGGGCGAGCTGCAGTACGTGATCGGCGACCTCACGAACGTCGTGCCGCGCGGCCGCGCCTACGTCGGCGTGGGGCCCGAACAGAACTTCACGTACATCGCCGCGCTCCACCCGGGCATCGCGTTCCTGGTGGACATCCGGCGGCAGAACATGGTGCAGCACCTCCTCTTCAAGGCGCTGATGGAGACGTCGGGCGACCGGGCGGAGTTCCTCTCCCGCCTCTTCGCGCGTCCCCGCCCCGCCGGGCTCGACTCGATGACGAGCGTCACGGCCCTGTTCGACGCGTTCGCGCGCGTGGCACCGGACCCGGGGATGTTCCGCCGCGAGCTCGCCGCGGTCCGTGCGTTCCTCGTGGACACGAACCACTTCGTCCTCACCCCCGGGGACCTCGAATCGCTCCGGTACGTGCAGGAGGCCTTCGCGCAGGCCGGCCCGCAGATCACCTACTCGTTCGGCCAGATGGGCGGCGGCCGGGGCGGACGGTGGGGCGGCTGGATGCCCACGCTCGCGGAGATGATGACCGAGACGGACGAGAATGGACGGTTCCGGAGCTATCTCGCCGAGGAGACGAGCTATCGGTACCTGCGCGACCTGCAGCAGCGGAACCTGATCGTCCCGATGGTCGGCGACTTCGGGGGCGATGCAGCCCTCCGGAACGTCGCGCGCTGGCTCCGCGAGCACGATGCCACGGTGGGCGTCTTCTACGCCTCGAACGTGGAGCAATACCTCTTCCAGCAGGGCGCAGCCGCCGCGCGGTTCTATGCGAACCTCGGCACCTTCCCCACGGATTCACTGAGCACGTTCGTGCGCTCCGCGTCCAACCGCGGCTGGGTGCCGCTGCGGAACCCGCGCTCGCGCATGGCGCAGCTCACCATGCGCATCGAGCCGATGCTCGCGGCGATCGGGGAGGGACGTGTGGCCAACTACGGCGAACTGATCCTGTTGCGGCCCTGATCGGACGCGCGGTCAGGGACGGCCGGAGAACTTCCCGAACTGGGCCGTAGCGTCCTTGATCGCCGGATCGAGCTTCGCGTCCACGCGGTAGATGCCGGCGCTGCCCCACTTCACCGCCGCGACCGTGCGCACCAGGAGGAGCCGGAGCACGGCGTCGTCCGCCGATCCCTCGGGAACGCTTGCTCCGCGGGCGGTGGCGAAGCTCCGGAAGTCCGCCAGCACTGCGTCGGGAAGCGTCGGGGCGCTCGCGAACGCATCGAGCGTCCCCAGTGATTCGCCTCGCTCCGTGACGTAGCCGCCGGCCCACGTGAGGGGGAGCTCGAGCTCGTTCACGCGCGCGAACCAGTTCGGTGGATCTACGGTCCGCCGGACTCGCACGTCGGGAAAGATCCCTCCACCGCCATACAGCGTGCGCCCACCGTCACTCTTGCACGTCGGTCGGCCCACGGTGTCCCGCTCCGTGCGCGCGGCGCGGTAGTACTCCCGGCTCGTGAGCGAGCGGTACTCGCGCTGCACCACGCGCCCGCAGGGGGTGCGGACCTGCCCGATGACGAGGACGATCACCGAGCCGTCGGAGAGCGGGAAGCCACGCATCATGAGGGACTTCCCGAAGCTCGGCTGGCCGACGATCACCGCGCGGTCGTGGTCCTGCAACGCCCCCGCGACGAGTTCCGATGCGCTCGCGGTGCCATCGTCGATCATCACCACGAGCGGATAGTCCCGCTCACTGCGCCAGAAGGAACGCTTCACCTTGCCGGTGTCCACGGCCGCCGTGCGGCGCCCCTCGGAGGTGTACACGACTGTGCCCGCCGTCAGGAACTCCCCGGCCACGGACGCGGCCTCGTCAACACTCCCGCCGCCGTTCCCGCGGAGGTCGAGCACGAGGCGCCGCATCCCCTGCTTGTCGAGCCGCTCGACGGCGCTCCGGAGGTCGTTCGCGACCTTCGTGCCCGCGAAGGTGGTGATGCGGATGTAGCCGGTGGTGTCGTCCAGGAGGACCGCCGCGGGGACAGCGGTCTCCTCGCTGAACCGTTCGCGCTTCACATTGCGGGTGAGCGTCACGTACGTGCCATCGGAACGCCGGCGCTCGAACACGAGGGTGACGCTCGTGCCCCGCGGCCCGGAGAGCTGGATCTCCAGCTCCACGGGGCTCTCGGCGCGCACCGGTTCACCATCGGCTGCGACGAGCTCATCGCCCGGCAAGATGTCCATCCGGCTGGCTTCGGTGCCGGCCGCCACACCGCTCACGATCGGCGTGCCACCGACGAAGAAGAAATCCACCGGGATCGGATTCAGCTTCCCCGACCGGAGTTGCTCCTCCTTGCCGGGAACAAGACGAACGGCCGGGATGACGTACGAGTGCGGGTCCGTCGCCTGCACCATGGCTTGGATCGCAGCCATGAAGAGCCGGTGCGAATCCAGCGAGTCCGGATGGTTCACGCGGATCTGGTTGAAGACCTGACTGAAGAGCTGCAGGTCCTCCGCAGCGGTGCGGGCCCGCGTCACCGGCGCGGGTGTCGCGGCCGACTGCGCCGGCAATTGCGACACCGCGCCTCCGAGGAGCAACGCCGTCGCGATGGTCGCGCGCAGCTCCCTCACGGCGCGGCCTTCGCCAGCACCTCGAGCCGTTTCGCGGCCAGGTCCCGCCGGGCGTCCCGCCGCGACGCGAGCGCGACGAACTGCGTGTACGCCTCGCGTGCGCCGGCCGCGTCACCCGTCCCCTCCAATGCCACGCCCAGGGCGTACTGTGGTGCAGCGTAGAAGGGTTCGATCTCGATCGCCTTGCGGAGCGGAGCCACCGCGTCCGCGTGCTGCCCGGCATCCACCAGCGTGCTCCCCTGCAGGTAGTGGACGAACGGTTCGTCCGTGGCGAGCTCCGCGGCGAGGCCGAGGGCGCCCAGCGCCGCAGCGGTGTCCTTCTGCGCCAGTGCGATGCGGGCGAGCTCCACATGCGCGGCGAAGTAGGAGAGATCCTCCGTGATCGCGCGTCCGAGCGCCGCGTTCGCGGAATCCACCATGCCCAACCGGGCGAAGACCACCCCGACACTGTGCTCGACGTTCGCCTTCGAGAGGTAGAACACCACCGACTCGTCCTTCTTTCCCTCCTCCTTGCGCAGGTCCTCGATCCCCAGCTTGAACTCCTCGATCGCGGGCCTCCACGCGGCCTGCAGTGCATAGATCCGGCCGCGTTCCACCCGGATACTCCCGGGGTTCTTCGAGCGCTTGGCCGCGAGTTCGTACTGCTCGAGCGCCGTCGGCATGTTGCCGCGGCTGTAGGCGAACCAGCCCTTGGTATACGGCGAGCTCCGTTCCATGTAGTCGACGATCGCGATCTCGATCTCGTGGTCGCCTGCCGTGGGGTACGAGCGCCGGAGGAGCGTCCGGTAGTACACCATCAGCATCGTGCCGTCGTTCTTCCGGTAGTAGAGGGGGTCGAGGCGCGACGCACGCAACTGCAGCGAATCGATCGCCTTGAACTCCTTCGACTCCCGCGCCTTGCGCCCGCCCTCCATGTAGCTCTTGAGGGTCAGGGGTTTCCGCATCAGGAGTGCCGCTCGGCGTCCGTCGAGGGCCTCCGGCGAGCTCGGATCCAGTCGAGCCGCCCAGTAGAACGCGGCCGCTGCCTCGTCGGGCTTGGTCTCGAGGAGCCGGATGCCCTGGCCCAGATACGTGCTGGCGTCGTTGGTGTCGGCACCCGCCGCGAGCTTCGGGCGTTTCTCCAGTTGCCCCAGCCGTTGTGCGCCGATCGGTGTAGCCGCGAGCAGGGCCGTGACCGCCAGGAGAAGTGCGCGCATCGGTGCCTCGGGAATGAGGGGGATGTCCAATGGTCCGCCAGTATCGGAGCCGATGTCCACCGCGTCAAGAGGGCTTCTTGTGCCAGCGCCCGCTCACCGTCAGTCGAGCACGCGCGCCCGCTCCGCCAGCATGAACACCACGCACACCTCCGCTCCTGGGGCGAGCCTCCGGCGGAACCTGGCAACGACCCCGTAGGCGGCATCGCGCACGAACCGGGGCACGAGCCGGGCGAGCGCGCCGAGCAGGGCCCACCCTCCTCCGAGATAGCGGGCGACGGCGAGCACGGCGTCGGCACGGATGAACGTCACCTCCCCCTCGGGATGCGGTTCGACCCACACCATGGAGTCCACGTGCGCCAGTGCGGGATGACGCGAACGCACGGCGCTCCCCGCCACCCCGTCGCGCGCGGCGAACCGCAGTGAGCGCCTGCGACGATCGTGCCGCAGGATGAACTGCACGGAACGCGAGCAGAACGCGCAGTCGCCGTCGTACACGAGCATCGGCCAGTCGGTGGGATGCGCAAGCGCAGCAGCGTCGGGTCCGCGCACGCCGGCCGCTGGCGACATCGGGCGGCTCATGGAGCGGCCACCGCAGGACCGGTGAGCGAGAACCCGCCCGTGCGCAGGAACTCGATCGTGCGCGCGATGGCGTCCGCGC
>JAOUHR010000083.1 GCA_029884515.1 Gemmatimonadota bacterium | reverse complement strand
CGGCATCCGGATCCGGGACCACCGCGGGCCAGGAGCGCGCCGAGTGGGCCATCACGTGCACGTGGACGGTACGATCCTCCGCCTCGAACTCCACGATGCCGTCTCGCGCGAGGAGCTCCGGGAGGCGCTGGCCGCGCTCGACCGGCTCGAACGGGAGTTCCCGCGCATCCCGGATCGGATCATCGACCTCACGCGCGTCGTGGGTGGCGACGGCGACTACCCCACGGTCGCCGCCGTCACGGGGCAGCGCAACCAGCGGGAGTACCCGAACCACTTCCGCTCGGCGATCGTCGCGCCGAGCGACATGACGTTCGGCGTCGCGCGCATGTACCAGACGCTGATCAGCAACCCGTCCATCACGCTCGAGATCTTCCGTTCGGCGCGGGACGCGCGCGCGTGGCTCGCGCGCTGACGACGGACGCAGGACCGGGAGCGCACCGTGGAGTATCTTGCACGCATCGTCCCGACCCGGCGGCCCCCGCGGCCACGCCTTCCCTTCCGTGCCTGACATGTTCGCCAACCTGATCTTCGCGCTCGTCGTGAGCCTGGTGGTGCAGGCCGTGTTCTTCGCCTTCGCCGCCACGCTCAAGACCGACAAGGTGACCGACCTCTCCTATGCGCTCACCTTCGTGCTGATCGCCGTCACACTCCTCGGGCGCTCGGGCGTCGAGGGCGCGGCACCGGTGGTGCTCGCGGGCATGGTCGTGGCGTGGGGCGTGCGCCTGGCGAGCTACCTGCTCCACCGAATCTGGAGCATCGGTCGCGACGAACGCTTCGACGGCATCCGCGAGGACTTCTGGCGCTTCCTCAAGTTCTGGGCCTTCCAGGGCCTCGCCGTGTGGGTCATCATGTTCCCGGTCGCGCTCTGGTTCTCGCGTCCCGAGCCGTGGGCGCCCTGGATGGCACTCGGCGTGACCATCTGGCTCGTGGGTCTCGTGATCGAGACCGTGGCCGACCATCAGAAGTTCGCCTTCAAGCGCGCCCCCGGGGGACAGGGCAAGTGGACCGACACCGGGCTCTGGCGCTACAGCCGGCACCCCAACTATTTCGGCGAGCTCCTCTGCTGGTGGGGCGTGTACGTCTTCGCCGCGCCGGGACTCGGCGCCTGGGCCCTGCTGGCGCTCGCCGGTCCGCTCGCGATCACCGGCATCCTCCTCTTCGCGACGGGCATCCCCACGCTCGACGCGAGCGCGCGGAAGAAGTGGGGCGACGACCCCGCGTACCAGGCGTACCGCGCGCGCACCAGGCTGCTCGTGCCTTGGCCGTTCGGACGATAGCGCGGCGGACACTCTCAACCGGGACACCCGATGCTGCGACGCACGCTGATCCTGCTGGGCCTCCTCCTCTTCGCCGTGGTACCGAGTGCGCGGGCCCAATCCGCGCCGCTCAAGACGGGCGAGCTCCGCCTCACCTACCTCGGGAACGCCGGCTGGGAGATCACCGACGGCCGGACCGTGGTGCTGGTGGACCCCTTCCTCACGCAGTTCGCGCGCTGGACGCGCACGGGGCCCGCGCCCGACGTGGCACCCGACGCCTTCTACCCGGCCGACACCGCGCTCATCAACGCGCACGTGAAGCGCGCGGACTACATCCTGATCACGCACGGCCATCCCGACCACGCACTCGACGCCGGCTACATCTCGCGACGCACGGGCGCCGTGATCATCGGCCACGAGACCGCGGCGAACCTCGCGCGCGCGTACGACGTGCCCGACAGCAACCTCATCACCGTGATCGGCGGGGAGGACTACGAGTTCGGCGGCTTCTCGCTCGCGGTGGTGCCGAACATCCACAGCGCGCTCGACAACAAGCGGTACTTCAACAACGGGCGGGGGATCGTGGGCACGGCGCCGCGCGGGCTGCGCGCGCCGCTCCGCCGCCGCGACTACGTGGAGGGGGGCAACCTCGCGTACCTCCTGCGGATGGCCGGGCACGAGGTGCTGATCATGGGTTCGATGAACTATCTCGAACGCGAGATGGAGGGGCTGCGGCCCGACGTCGCACTCGTGGGCGCCAACAGCCAGCGGCTCGAGATCCACGACTACACGGGCCGCCTGATGCGCGCCCTCGGCGATCCGGCGGTGGTGATCCCGTCGCACGCGGACGGGTACGGGAATCCCAACCCACCGCCCGCGGCACTGGCCGACCGGCAGCGCTTCATCGCCGAGGTGAACGCCGCATCACCCACGAGCCGGGTGATCGTGCCCACGTGGTTCGAGCCGATCGTGATCCCGCCGCGCACGGTGGCGGGGCGCACCGGCGGCCGGCAGGTGATCAACCCGCCGGGGATCGCGCCGCTCGTGCCGGCCTATTCCGTGGCGATCCGCGATGGCGACCTCGTGTTCGTCTCCGGCATGACCGGCGTGAAGCCTGGCACACAGGAGATCGTGGACGGCGGCATCGCCGCGCAGACGCGGCAGACGCTCACGAACATCCGTTCGGCGCTCGAGAGCGCCGGGGCGTCGATGGGCGATGTCGCCGAGTGCAGCGTGTTCCTCGTGGACATGTCGGAGTATGCGGCGATGAACGCCGTCTACCTCGAGTTCTTCAGGGCGGACCCGCCGGCGCGCGCCACGCTGGCCGTCTCCGCGCTGCCGCGGCCGGCGGCGCGGGTGGAGATCAAGTGCAGTGCGCGCGTGAGGCGCTGAGCGGCGGGACCACGCGAATTGGCGCTCGGCGGGCCCCGGCATTCTATTTATGGAGGGGCGGCGCGGCGATCGGCCGTCGTCCCGCCCGGCTCCCGGCCTCGTTCGAGGACTCCTCGCGTGCGGCTCCTCAGTCCCACGATCCTGCTCGCCTGCCTCGCCTCCTGCGACATCGGCGGCGCGACCGGCCCCGACGCCACGCTGATCAGCGTGCGCGTGCGCGACGATCGTGGGCTCTCCGCGGGCCGCAACGAGGTCGTGGTGGTGCAGCCCTCGGCGCTGCGCCTGGACGCTCGCACGGGCGCGGACGGGAACGCGGACATCGCGCTCGACGCGCCGGGCACCTACCGCGTGACCGTGATCCCGCGCGACGGCTACGTCGCGGGATCCGACCCGCTGACGAAGACCGTCACCGTGGACGAGCACACCCGCACGCAGGTGCGGTTCACGCTCTTTCGCTCCAGCTGGACTCCCGATCCGACCCTCGTCCAATGAGGGAGGTTTGGGAGCGCAGGATTCCCACAACCCGGGAGGAGAGCAGATGCTGCTGACGAGCGCAGACCTCGAGTCCATCCAACGGCACTGCAGCCACCACCGTCCCCTCGTCGAGCGGTCGACGCATGCGGGATGCCTGCGCTGCGGTGCGACCTTCAAGCCCGCCGAGATCCTGGAGTGGATCCCGGCTCCGGGCGCGGAAGGGCGCGAGACGCCGGAGGACACCGCGAAGTGCCCGAAGTGCGGGGTGGACTCGGTGCTGCCGTCGGCGGCGCCGGTGAGCCTGGACGAGCGGACGCTGGCCGCGCTGCGACGATACTGGTTCAAGGACGTCCACTGACGGCACTGCCGGCCGACACGCTGCGTGGAGGACCCGTGACCCTCATCCTCACCTCACCCGCCTTCCGGCACGAGGGGGAGATCCCCTCGCGCCACACCTGTGACGCGGACGATGTGTCGCCGGCCCTCGGGATCGGGGGAGTACCGCCGCACTGCAAGAGTCTCGCGCTGATCGTGGACGATCCCGACGCTCCCGACCCCGATGCGCCCAGGATGACGTACGTGCACTGGGTGCTGTACGACCTGCCGCCGACGACGACGTCGCTGCCCGAGGGCGTGCGCAGCATCGACCTGCCGGCGGGTACGCGCGAGGGCGTGAACGACTGGCACCGCACGGGCTACGGCGGCCCCTGCCCGCCCATCGGGCGGCACCGTTACTACCACAAGCTCTATGCACTGGACACCGTGCTGGGCGATCGGGGAAGGCTGCGCAAGCCCGAGCTCGAGGCGGCGATGGCGGGGCACATCATGGCCGAGGCCGTGTTGATGGGCACGTACATCCGGCGGTAGGGAGGGAAGGTGCCTCAGGAGGGACGCGGACCTGCCGTCCGGTGGATCGGGGGTGTCGCTTCGCATCCGGTGCGCGGGGGGGTTGCGGCGGGCATGCGCGCGCGACGTATTTGACGCTGCACGGCGCCGACCGATGGTCGGCCGCCGAGTGAGCCCCGGAGACCCATGGACGCGTACGTCGGACGATTCGACAGCTGGCAAGTGCTGCTGACGCTGGTGCCCCTCGCGGCCGGTGTCGCGGGTGCCGTGCTCGCCATGCGCTGGACGCAGCACCTCGGGAAGATCGTGATCGGGTATTCGCTGATCTGCATCGGGGTCAGCCTCTCGCCGCAGTGGTTGCCGGCCGCCGGCCTCGTGCCGCCCGGCTCCCGGCCGGTGCTCGTGGAGACGAAAGTGATGTTCATCCTCGGGATCCTCTCCGTGCTCGCCGCGGCGGGGCGGGCGGTGCAGCATCGGGG
The DNA here is from genome assembly GCA_029884515.1 of Gemmatimonadota bacterium. GTDB lineage: Bacteria > Gemmatimonadota > Gemmatimonadetes > Gemmatimonadales > Gemmatimonadaceae > Pseudogemmatithrix. The sequence continues at coordinate 2,879 of JAOUHR010000083.1, read as the reverse complement.
GCGCGAGGCCACACCGAACGCCTGAGGCCGTCCGCGGCCCGGCAGTGCGCGCGCTCGCCAAGTTGCCACATCGTGACACCCGACCCTTGGCAGCGCACCGGGTGCGGCCGATCATCGTGGCAGACGGCGGGTCATCCCATCCGCCCGTGGAGCCCGCGCCATGCCGAACGTCCCCCTGAGCGATTCCTCACAAGCCGACCTCGGCACCGAGGTCGACCGGCTGCTGCAGCAGCTGCCCAGCCGACACATCATCGACGGACAGGAGCATCGGTCCGGACCGCACCACGCGTCCCAGCCGCGGACGAGCGGGGCGTTCACTTCGAAGACCACGCCGCGCGGGCCGTCGCCGCTCGTGCATCACGTGGCGGTGTGGGCCCGCGTGCTCCTGGCGGCCGCACTGGCGCTCGCCGTGACCTCATGGCCGTACGCCCGTGCGTGCGGCTGGCGGCTGGACCTCTACCTGGCCGTCGTCGCGACAGTCATGATCGCCGGCGGTTGGGCCGCGGTCATCACGTGGCGGGCCCGGAACGCGCCGGCCCACCTGCTCGCCCTCCTCGTGGTATTCTGGGGCATCGTGCTCTCGGCCGAGCAGATCCTGCCGCGCATCGAGTACGCGGCATCGCACGCTTCGTGGCGCTGCGGTGGTTGAGGCCGTGGGGACGCGCTGTCGGTGGCCGGGGGGCGCGCCATAGATTCCCCATGGGACCGGTTCCCGTGTCCCACGCGAGGGATCGCCATGCGCCCGTACCCGATGCTGACCGCGCTCCTGTTCGTGGGTCTGCTCGCCGGATGCGCGAGCGACCGAGGGACGAGCTGCTGTCCGAGTGGTTCGCCGTCCCTCCGGATCGTGAATGCCTTCACCGGCAGCGTGAGTGTGCTGATCGACGGGCAGGTGGCGATCCCGGCACTCGCCGCGGGCGCGATCGACAGCGCGTCACCGCCCATCGGGAGTCACACGCTGGAGGTGCGTCCCGCCGGCTCGGGCTCGTCGGCTTCGCGCACGATCATCACAACCCCCGCGCTGAGCACGATCGCCGCCGTCCGTGCCGCGGGCGGAGGGGTCGCGACGGCGGTGCTCGATGACACCAACAGTATCGTGCCACCGGGCGCGACCAAGGTGCGCGTGCTGCACCTCGCCCCGACCGCCGGCACCCTGCAGGTCTACCGCACCCAGCCCGACTACGCCCAACCCGTCGCCTGGCAGTTCCCCTTCACCTACCAGGCCACCTTCGACGCGCTGAGCGCGCCGTTCTTCCAGAGCACCGTGGGCACATGGGAGGTGCGCATCTGGCAGACACCGGCGGATGCGTCGGGATGGTCGGGCGCGCCGGTACGTGTCGTCATTCCGCTCGCGAGCGGCGAGAAGCGCACGATCGTCATCCTGGACCAGGCTGGCGGAGGGGTTCGTGTCGAGATGTTCTAGGACGGCGGGGTCGCCGGGGGCGCGCTTCTTCGCCTCACTCGTGTTCGCCGCTGGCGCACTGGCTGTTGCCGTGCGCGCCTCGGACGCGGAGGCGCAGGGACGTCCGCCGTCCGGTGCGATCCTCGCCGGATGCTACGCGCTCTACTACGATGACGGCCGTCGCGTGGACTCGACGTCGAACCACGCGGCGCCCGCGGTGCGGCTCGACACGGTCCGGTACGGCTCCGGGCCCGGCGCCGGCCAGTACCGCCTCACGCGATTGACGGCGTGGGGCGCACCGGTGCGGAACCCCGCGCCCGAGGGACGGATCCCACCGACGTGGCGCATCCTCCCGGCGGTGGATTCGCTCACGCTCTCCTTCGTGAACGGGTTCGAGGGGGCGTCGTTCATGTTCGCCGTCCCGCGCTTGGCGACGGACACCCTGCGTGGACGGACGGAGAACGTGACCGACTACGCGCCACCCGCGCAGCGGCGCGGCGCCATCGCCGTACGGATCCGATGTCTCCCCTAGCGTGACCGTGCACGACGCCGCCAGATGATGGGAGCCCGGTCACCTGCTCCACGACCAGGCCGCGACTGCGCCCAGAACCCGCCGTTCAGGCGATCCTCCCTCCTCCCCCCTCACCCAGACCCGTGCAACGTCGGATCCTCCGCACCCTGCTGCTCACCGCACTCTCCGCGTGCGGGACCGCGGACCCCATTGCCGCGACGGCAAACACGGCTCTTTGCGACGCGATCCGTCGCGACACGACCATCCGCCTCGCCGAGCAGTTGCGGCCGGTGGAGCGCCTGATGGCGGAGCGCACGGGGACATACGTGCTCGAGGACGGCGACGGGGCGATGATCGCGCGGGCGTGGCTCAGCGAGTACGCCGAGCACACGATCGACGTGCAGTACTTCATCTTCTCGGCCGACAACGTGGGCCTGATCGCGGCCGACTACCTCGTGCGGGCGGCGGAGCGGGGCGTGCGGGTCCGCGTGCTCGTGGACGACCTGCTGGTGGAGGCCGATGCGGAGGAGCTCCTCGCGCTCGACTCGCATCCGAACCTCGAGATCCGCATCTACAACCCGAACACCAACGTGGGGAAGAGCCTGCCGCGGAAGGTGTTCAACGCCGCCACCGACTTCCGTGGCCTCAACCAGCGGATGCACAACAAGACGTTCACGGTGGATGGGCGCGTGGTCATCACCGGCGGCCGCAACGTCGCGGACGAGTACTTCGACTACGACCACGAGTACAACTTCCGCGACCGCGACGTGCTGCTGCTCGGTGGCGTCGCCGGCGCCGTCCAGGCGTCGTTCGAGCGGTTCTGGAACGACTCGCTGAGCGTGCCGGTGTCACGCCTCGCGGGTGCGGGGGCTTCCGCCGGGGAGCAGGCCGCGCAGCTCGCCTGGCTGCACGACTATGCCTGCGATCCGCGCAACTACTGGCCGCAGGTGCGCGCACGGCTCGCCG
>JAOUHR010000485.1 GCA_029884515.1 Gemmatimonadota bacterium | reverse complement strand
CAGGTCGAACTCGGGATAGCCGCACGAGAGACCGGGCGGCCGCTTGAACCAGCCCACCAGGTCGTTGAAGGCGACGGCGGCGACCGGCGCCATCACCACCGCGAGCAGTGTGGCGAACCCCGCGGCGGTCGCGTAGCCCTGCCGCCGCAGGCGGTGCGCCGTGAGGAGGAAGAGCACCGCATAGAGCAGGCTCACCGCGAGCACGCCGCCCGTGCCGAGCCACTTCCAGCGGTCGGCGAGGAACCAGCCCATCGCGATGACCACGGTGATCGCGCCGAGCACATAGGCGAGCATGGCGGCGTTGAACGCGCGCGGTGCTTCGCGCCCCGCGCCGTCCTCCTCCGTGCGTGCCGGCGCGATCGAACGGATCTCCTCGGCCTGCGCGGCCGTGATGATCCCGAGCGCCACCGCCGCCTCGAGACGCCTGTCGTCCCGTTCCGTCATCGCCCGCTCCCGTGGCTGGTCGTCCGCCGCGCGACGGCACCCATTGCCCCGTCGCCACCCCGCGTCTCGATTTCACGCATGTCCTCGACCCATCCGCGCACAGACGCCTCCGATCCAAGCACGCTTGGCGATATCCCCGCCGAGGAGTTCACGCGGCACGCCGACGCGCTCACGCGATGGATCACCGAGTACCTGCGATCCCCTGAACGCTATCCCGTGCTCGCCCGCGTCGCGCCGGGAGAAGTCCTACGCACATTGCCCGACCAGGCGCCGGAAGGCGCGGAATCCCTCGACGCCATACTCGCCGACATCGACCGGTTGATCATGCCGGGCGTCACGCATTGGAACCACCCCGGCTTCCTTGCCTATTTCGCCAATACGGCATCCGTGCCGGGCATCCTCGGCGAGATGCTCACGGCGGCCCTGAACCAGAACGGCATCCTCTGGCGCACCTCACCGGCGCTCGCCGAGCTTGAGGAGACCACCACGGGCTGGCTGCGCGATGCGTTCGGCCTGCCACCCGACTGGTTCGGGATGATCACCGACACCGCCTCGGTCTCCACGCTCCAGGCGCTCGCGGCCGCGCGCGAGATGGACCCGGCGCTCGAGATTCGGCGACGCGGGATGTCGGGCCGCCCCGAGCTGCCGCGGCTCCGCATCTATTGTTCCGAGCACGCGCACTCGAGCGTGGACAAGGCCGCCATCACGCTGGGCATCGGCGCCGAGAATGTGGTGCGCCTCCCGGCCGACGACCGGTATCGCCTGCGCGTGGATGCGCTCGAGGCCGCTCTCGTGGCCGACCGCGCGACCGGATACCGTCCACTCGCCGTGGTCGCGACGCTCGGCACCACCAGCACGACCAGTGTCGACCCTATCGCCGGTATCGCTGCCATTTGCCGCCGCGAGCGGCTCTGGCTCCATGCCGACGCGGCGTACGGGGGCCCGATGCTGCTGCTCCCCGAGGGCCGCGCACTCTTCGCGGGTGTGGAGCACGTCGACTCCATGGTGGTGAACCCCCACAAATGGCTCTTCACGCCGATGGACTGCTCGGTGCTGTGGACGCGGCACCGGCAGGTATTGAAGCGCACCTTCGCGCTGACGCCCGCCTACCTGGAGACGGAGGAACAGGAGATCGCACTCAGCCATTCCGACTACTCCTTCCAGTTGGGACGGCGCTTCCGGGCGCTCAAACTCTGGTTCGTGATCCGCGCGTTCGGTGTGCACGGGCTGGCGGCGCGCGTGCGGCACCACTGCTCGCTGGCGACGACCTTCGCGGCTTGGGTACACGCCACCGAGGATTGGGAGGTTGTCGCGCCGGTCGAGATGTCGGTCGTCTGTTTCCGCCACGTCCCCGTCAGGTTCGCGGGGAACGAGCCGGGACTCGCGGCCCACAACTCGGCGATCCTGGACCGTGTGAACGCCAGCGGCCGGGTCTTCCTCTCCCATACCAAGCTCGGCGCACGGTACGTCCTGCGGGTGGCCGTCGGGAACCTCCGGACGGAGGAGCGGCACCTGGCGGAGGCGTGGCAGCTCCTGCGGGAGGGGGCGGGCGCTGTGTGACCCCTGTCACAGTGGCACGGTGGGAGTTCCAACCGGTATTAACATTCGTCGTCCCAGTGCATCCAACCCGGTGAACGCGCGTTGGCTCCCACCCAGCCTCGCGACAACCGGCCCGAACAGGCCTCACAGGAGATCCCCGATGCTGCGCAAAGTTCTCGCCCCCGCCCTTGCTGCAACGCTGCTGTTCGCGGCGTGCGACAAGTCCCCGACCGGTGTCACCGCCGCGTCGGCGACCGACGACTACGCCCTCTTGATGTTCGGCGAGGCCGGTTCCGCCCTCGAGGGCACGATGGGAC
>JAOUHR010000483.1 GCA_029884515.1 Gemmatimonadota bacterium | reverse complement strand
GCAGTCGGCCGTGATGATCCTCGTGCTCGACGCCTTCTGGGCGATGGTGTGGCTACTCGGGAGAGCCAGATGAAGACACGCTCGAATGACTGGATCGTGGGCGCGGTGATCGTCGCCTCGATGGTGGGCATCGTCGCCGCCACCCTCTACCTCCAGCAGGCCGACATCGGGCAGAAGCGCCTGGAGGTCACGGCGCGCTTCCGCGACGTCGGCAACCTGCAGGTCGGGAACGCAGTGGTGATCCGCGGCGTGCCCGCCGGCCGCGTACAGCAGATCTCGCTCGCCCCCGAGGGCTGGGTCGCGGTCCGGCTCAACATGAACGAGGGCATCACGCTCCCGACGGACCCCGTGGTGCTGATCCAGGCATCCACGCTCTTCGGCGAGTGGCAGGCGACGATCACGCCGCGCGAGGCCGCTCCGGCGAACCGAGAGGTGCTGGCCGCGCTCGGGGAGGTCACGGGCGCCCCGCAGGGCACGCTGCCGGGCGCCGTGCTCCCGGACATCGCCCAGCTCACCACGGTCGCGGGCGGCATCGCGGGCAATGTGGCGTCGGTGGCCGAGCGCGTGCGCACCGCCTTCAACGACAGCGCCGCCCTCGAGTTGCGCCAGTCCATCCGCAACTTCAGCGTGCTCTCGAACGACCTGGCGCGCGCCGTGCGCGTGCAGTCGCGCAACCTCGACTCCATCGTCATCGGTGTCCGGGCCGGCGTCGCCGATGTCGCGGTCGCGTCGGCCTCGCTTCGCCACACCCTCACCCGCGCCGACTCCGCCACCGCGCAGGGCGAGATCCAGACCATCATCGCCGAGACCGCGCGCACGGCCACCAACCTGGTGGAAGCGAGCGACCGGCTGAACACGCTCACGCGTTCGCTGGACGCCGCCGAACGCAGCCTGCGCAGCGTGGTGAGCAAGGCTGATTCCGTGCTCGGCAAGGTGGACCGCGGCGAGGGATCGCTCGGACTCCTGGTGAACGACCCGAGTCTCTACCGGAACTCCGACTCGCTCCTCATCGACCTGCGTGCGCTGCTCGCCGACATCAAGAAGAACCCGAAACGCTACTTCAGCTTGAGCGTGTTCTGAGCCAAGTTGGGCGGGGCGGAGCGTGGCGCGCGCCATCCGTCGTTTGCCGCATCGTCCCCTTCCGGAGTCTTCCTGATGACCTCACGCCGCGAATTCCTGACCACCGCCTCCACCGTCGGCGCTGCCATCGCGCTCGGCGGCCGCAGCGCAGGCGCTGAGGTCGCGGCGGGACAGGGGGCGCAGGGCGGCGGGATGCCACCGGCCATCCGCGCCCTCAAGCCGATGAAGGACGGCGTGGTGCCGATCAGCGTGGCGGAGCGGCAGGCGCGGCTCGAGAAGGCGCGCCGGCTCCTGCGCGAGACCGGTGCGGACGCGCTCATGCTCACCGGCGGCACGTCGATGACGTACTTCACGGGCATCTCGTGGGGGATCAGCGAGCGCCTGCTCGCCGCGTTCATCCCCGTGACGGGCAAGCCGTTCCTCGTGACGCCCAAGTTCGAGGAGGCGCGCGCGATGGAGCAGGTCGCGCTCGGGCCGATGACTGATGGCGCCGACGTCTACCCTTGGGAGGAGAGCGAGGACCCGTACGCGCTGATCGCCGGTGGGCTCCGCGCCCGCGGGCTCGCGACGGCGACGATCGCCGTCGAGGAGACCGTCCGCTTCCAGTTCAGCAACGGCGTCTCCCGCATCCCTGCGGTGCGCGTCGCCGACGGCACGCCGGTGACCGCGGGTTGCCGCATGGTGAAGGACGCGCACGAGATCGCGCTCATGCGGCACGCGAGCATCGTGACGCACAAGGCGTACGAGGCGGCGTGGAAGTCGCTCAAGGAAGGGATGACGCAGGACGAGTTCGCGCGCCTCGTGTCGATGGCGCACACGCAACTCGGCTTTGCCGGCGGCGCCGGCGTGCAGGTGGGCAAGTACGCCGCGCTGCCGCACGGCTCCGCCACGGCGCAGGTGGTGCGCGAGGGGAGCATCCTCCTGATCGACGGCGGCTGCAAGGTGGAGGGCTACAGCTCCGACATCTCCCGCACCTTCGTGCTCGGCAAGCCCACGCAGCGGATGCAGGACGTATTCGAGATCGAGCACCGGGCGCAGAGTGCCGCGCTCGCGGCTGCGCGCCCGGGCGTCGCGTGCGAGGAGGTGGATGCGGCCGCACGGAAGGTGGTCGTCGACGCCGGATTCGGCCCCGACTACACGTACTTCAGCCACCGCGTCGGACACGGCATGGGGATGGATGGTCACGAGTGGCCCTACCTCGTGCGCGGCAACAAGCTCCCGCTCG
>JAOUHR010000484.1 GCA_029884515.1 Gemmatimonadota bacterium | reverse complement strand
GCACAAGGCGGCAGTGGTCGGGGACACCGTCGGGGATCCGTTCAAGGACACCTCCGGGCCGGCGATGAACATCCTGATCAAGCTCATGTCGGTTGTGTCGCTCGTCCTGGCTCCATGGTTCGTCGGCTGACTTTCGGATGTGAGGTGTGAGGGGTGAGGGGGGAGGCCGTTCGGCCTCCCCTCTTGCCATTCTGCCTCACGCGTTCGAGGACGCGCTTGCGCAGGCCCATGAGCATGCCCTGCACCTCGGAGAGTCTCGCCTCGAGGATCGCATACTCGCGCCCATCGATCGCTTCGAGGTCCCTCGCTAGCAGCAGGTGGTAGTCCGCCTCCCGAGCTGACGCGAGCGCGATCTCGAGGTACCGGTTGAACCGCGGGTCGGTGGCGTGTCCTGCACCCCCCGCGATGTTGGCGGGGATCGCGGCGATCGAACGCCGCAGTTGTGCAGAGAGTCCGGGATAGCGCCGCGTCATCGCACCGTCGGTCGCTCGATATGTGCGCAGCGTCAGCTGGTGCGACTTCTCCCAGACCGTGAGCCGCCTGAAGGGATACATGCCGCGACGGTACCACTGGAGGGGAGCGAACAGCGAAGCGTCTCACCGCACGCAGTTACCTTACACCTCACACCTTACACCTCACATCTCACACCTGCTTTTCTGATGCTCAGCCTTGGTATCGTAGGCCTGCCGAACGTTGGTAAGAGCTCGCTCTTCAATGCCTTGACCGCCGCGAAGGCCGAGGCCGCGAACTATCCGTTCTGCACCATAGACCCGAACATCGGCGTGGTGAACGTCCCCGACCCCCGCCTCACCGCCCTCGCGGACATCGTCAGGCCCGAGCGCACCGTTCCCGCCGCGGTGCAGTTCGTCGACATCGCCGGCCTCGTGAAGGGCGCGAGCAAGGGCGAGGGCCGCGGCAATGCCTTCCTCTCGAACATCCGCGAGACCGACGCGATCGTGCACGTGGTCCGCTGCTTCGACGACCCCGACGTGACGCACGTCGATGGCACGGTCGACCCCGCGCGCGACCGCGAGACGATCGAGTTCGAGCTCGCGCTCGCCGACCTCGGCGTGGTGGAGAAGCGGCTCGACAAGGCGAGGCGCACGGCCAAGACCGGCGACAAGGCCGCCGCCACCGAAGCGGCCTCGCTCGAGAAGGCGATGGCCTCTCTGGCCGAGGGCCGCGCGCTCTGGCACCTGAAGCTCACGCCCGAGGACCGCGCGCTCCTGCAGCCGCTGCAGCTCCTCACGCTCAAGCCGATCCTCTACGCGGCGAACGTCACCGACGAGGAGCTCACCGGCACCGAGGGGCCGCACGTGCAGGCACTGCGCGCGGCGATCGCCGCCGACCACGAGCCCGCCGAGGTCGTCACGTTCTCGGCAAAGATCGAGGCCGAGCTCGCCGACCTGCCGCCGGAGGACCGCGCGGAGTTCCTCGGGTCGCTCGGCCTCGAGTCGGCCGGGCTCGACCGGTTGATCCGCGGCGGCTTCCACCTCCTGGGCCTGCAGACCTACTTCACCGCGGGCGAGAAGGAGGTCCGTGCCTGGACGATCCATCGCGGCGACACCGCGCCGCAGGCGGCGGGCGTGATCCACACCGACTTCGAGCGCGGCTTCATCCGCGCGGAGACCGTCGGCTACGACGAGTTCGTGCGGCTCGGCGGGTGGAAGGGCGCGCGCGAGAAGGGCGCGGTGCGCTCCGAAGGGAAGGAGTACGTCGTGCAGGACGGCGACGTGCTGCTCTTCCGATTCAACGTCTGACAGTCAACGCGCGCAGGAGCAGCCGTCCCGGTCGCATGACCGGATAGAGCCAGACGAGCGGATCCGGCAGCCGCACCGCGAGCCACTCCTGCACCGTGGGATCGACGAGCGAACGCCAGAGCATCCGCGCCCGGTCGCGCGCGCGCGTGGCGCACGCGAGGTCCCACGCGAGCGAGGGCCGCCAGGCGACGTCACCGCGTGCCCAGCGCGCCTCCACCTCGGCCATCAGCGGGTGGAGCGCGGGATCGCGGGCGTCGTGTGCGAGGGGTTCGGGCACCTCGAGCGCGAGCGCGCGTGTCGTGAGCGCGCCCGCGAGCGCCATCGGACGCGCAAGCCCCAACTGCTTCGCGCGGGCGTGGGCCTCCTCGAGATGGTCCGGGTGGCGCGCGAGCATCGCCGCGAAGAGCGCGACGTCCTCCAGCGAGCTCCAGCCGTGCTTCGAGCCGTGCTGCGCAAGGAGCACGAGCGTGTCGGCGGGCCCGGGGATGCGCACGCGCACGCCGCCGACGAGGCGCCCCTGGGCACGCGCGAGTGCCTCGTCCACC
>JAOUHR010000482.1 GCA_029884515.1 Gemmatimonadota bacterium | reverse complement strand
GGGCCGATCCTCCAGGGCGTCGAGGTCCACCCAGAGGAGGCCATCGCCGCCCTGGAGGATCGGCCCGAACTCACGTGGGTCGAGATCCCGCTTCACCTCGCCCAGGGCGCTCCGATACCAGGAGCGCGGACGGCTCTCGTCGATGATCGCCTTGCGCTCCTCGCTGTCGCGGATCCGGGGCGTCTTGCTGCGTCGCGTGGCCATGCCCGGAACCTACCGCAGGCTCTCGAGGTGTGCGATGACCGCCTCGCCGAGCCGGTCCGGGACGTAGCCACCCTCGAGGGCGCTCACCACGCGACCTCCGCACCACGCCGTCGCGCGCGCGACGATCTCCCGCGTCATCGTGCGGACGTCGTCCATCTCCAGCGTGAATCCCCCCAGGGGATCGCCGGCGAGGGAGTCGAAGCCCGCGGAGAGGAGCACGAGGTCGGGCGTCCAGCCGGCGGTGGCCGCATCCACGCCCCGGAGCAGCGCCTCGACGTACCCGGCCGCCGCGAGTCCGGCGGCCATCGGCACGTTCCACACGGAACCGTGCGGGCCGCGGTCCTCCGCCGCCCCGGAACCCGGATACCAGGGCCACTGGTGCATCGAGACGAAATGGATGTCCGGCTCCTGCTCCACGAGGGCCTGCGTGCCATTGCCGTGGTGCACGTCCCAGTCCGCGATCAGCACGCGGTGCGCACCCAAGGCCCGCGCGTGATGGGCCGCGATCGCGACGTTCCCGAAGAGGCAGAAGCCCATCGCCCGGTCGCGCAGCGCGTGGTGGCCCGGCGGTCGGACGCCGCAGAAGCTCCGCCGGTTGCGCCCGTCGAGCGCGCGCTCCACGCCCTCGAGCACGCTGCCCGCCGCCGCGCGCGCCGCGTCCCAGCTCCCCTCGCTGACCACCGTGTCCGCGTCGAACCGCCCGCCGCCGGACTCGGCGAGCCCCTGCACCTGGGCGATGTAGGCGCGATCGTGCGCGAGCGCGAGTTCGTCCACCGTGGCGTGGCGGCCCTCCACGTGCTCGATGGTGGTGAAGAGCTCCGGGTGGCGGCCGAGTGCGCGCGTGATCGCCCGCACGCGGCCCACGTGCTCGGGATGGTTCCAGCCGTTGTCGTGGCGGCCGACGTCGGAGTGGGAGATGAAGGCGAGCGTCATGCGACTCCACGGGTGCGGCGTGAGGCCCACTCGATCAGGAGCAGGCCGAGGATGAGCGCGCCAAGCCAGGTGGGGAGCGGCGTGCCGCGCGGGGCCGCGAGGCGAGTGGGGGCGCTCGCCGGCCCGAGCGCGTCGATGGTGGCGGCGAGGGGGGCGCCGTCGGCGTGTGGGGCGTGGTCGCGGTGCATGGCGGGCCGTTCGTCGGGCGCGACGGTCCCCCGCCCCGCGGCCGCGACGGTCGCGACGAGCCCCGTCCAATAGGCGCGGTGTGCCGCCGGACTCCCGGCGTCGCCCTCCATGCGCCAGCGCCAGGTCTCCGCGTAGCCCGCCTGTGCCACACGGCCGGCCTCGACACGGCGGGCGAGGGTCGTCACCGCCGCCGCGTGACGGTCGAGTGCCACGGCATCCGCGCGCGGACTCCGGAATGGGTAGCGCGGCATCGCCGTGAACGGCTCGACGCCCGCGAACGTCCGGTTGGCCGGCGCTTCGCGCGCCGCAACGGCCGCAGGTGCGAGGTCGCGGAACGCGCGCACCCCGGCGCCCTCACCTGAGAGCACGAGGCCGCCGCCGGCGCGCACGAAGCGCGCGATCGCGGCCGCGTCGCGCACGGCCGTGGAGTCGAGCACGACCACGGCGGCGTAGGTCGCGAGGTCGAGCGCTCGCCGCGCACCCTGCCGCACCACCTGCGTGTCGGAGAGCGCGAACGCGGCGTCGGTGCGCCAACCATCCTCCTCGAGCGCGGCGACGGTGAACTTGGCTTCCCAGCCGGCGCGGCCGAGCACGAGGATACGGCCGAGTGCGGAATCCGCCGCCTCCACCGCCCCCGCAGCCCCCGCCGTCCCCGCCGTCCCCGCCGCGACCCGAGCGATGGTCGTCCCTTCCCGAGCCGTGACACCGCCGCGGAACCCCTGCGCGATGAGCGTGCCGCTGCCGGACGCAAGGGTGTCGAGGAGCCCGAGCGAATCGCCCAGCGCCACGCCACGATCCGCGATGACGGACACGCGCCAGCCGCCCGCGGGCGCACGCACCGGCTCCGCCATCGCGGCGATGGCGCGCACGTCGCCGCTCCACCCGACCACCGTGCCCGAACGCACGAGCGCCGCGAGCGAATCGCGCGTGCGCGCGTCCTCGCCGCCGTCGAGTCGCACCTGCTCGCGAGGCGTGTCGAC
>JAOUHR010000481.1 GCA_029884515.1 Gemmatimonadota bacterium | reverse complement strand
GTCGCGCGACTGCGTGGCTTCGACCGGCTGCCCGACGCGCTGCAGGGTGCGCGCCCCGGGACGGTGCCGGACCATCCGCTCTACGCCGCCTACGTGCGCCTGCGCGACGCGCTGGTGGCGGCCGGCCTGATGGAAGTGCGCCCGCTCCCGTTCACCGCGGGCGGCGCGGCGGATGCGGAACTCGTGCGCGTGCGCAACCCGCTCGGCGACGACGAGCCCTTCCTGCGCGCGAGCCTGCTCGACACGCTCGCGCGGCGCGCGGAGTACAACCTGAACCGCATGCAGGGCGACATACGGCTCTTCGAGATCGGCACCGCGTTCGCGCGCGCGCACGGCGGGCTGCCGCACGAGGAGCATCGGGTGGGCCTGCTCGTGATGGGCCGCCGGCGTCCGGCGCACTTCACGGAGCCCGCGCCGCCGGCGTGGGACCAGTGGGACGTGCGGGCGCTCGCGGAGCGGCTCGCGAACATCGCGTTGCCGGGGCGGACGATCGCGCTCGTGCCGGGTACGGCGCCGGAGCTCTGGCGCATCGAGGCCGATGGCGCCGTGGTGGGCACGGTGCGGCGCGTGGCGCTCGACGCGCCGGTGTGGGCGACACCGGCACTCGGCATCGAGGTCACGCTCGGCGCGATGCCGAGCGCGGCGCCGGCGGCGCGCGGCTCCAATGCCCACGGGTCGGCGCGGCCGGGGGTCGCGGACGACGGCGCGGTCGCGGGTGACGTGCGGCGCTATCGCGCGCTCCCCACGACCCCCGCCGCCGAGTTCGACCTCGCGTTGCTGGTGCCGGATGACATTGCGGCGGGGCAGGTGGACGCCGTGCTTCGCGAGACCGGTGGCGAGATGCTCGAGCGGTGCGAACTGTTCGACGAGTTCCGCGGCGCCGGCATACCCGCGGGCCATCGCTCGCTGGCGTGGCGATTGACCTTCCGGCACCCGGAGCGCACTCTACGCGACAAGGAGATCGAGGGCCGCCGGTCCCAGCTCCTCAAGACCCTGGAGAGCCAGCTCGGTGTCAGACCCCGCACGGCCTGAGTCACCCGCCGCCGCCGCGTTCGGCGAACTCGAGCACCTCGTCCGTAATCTGGGCGAGGAACTCGCGACCTTCCGCAAGCGCGCGCATCAAGCCGAGGCGCGCCTCAAGTCACTCGGCGCCTCGCCCGCCGGCGACGCCTCGGCCGAGGAACGCATGGCGGAGCTCCAGGCGGAGAACGAGCGCCTGAAGGCCCGGCTCACCGACGCCGCCGAGCGCACGCGGGCCACGCTCGAGCGCGTCCGCTTCCTCCGACAACAGACCGCGGTCGGAGGTGATGCATGAGCGCGAACTCCACGCGGGTCCGGATCGTCGGCGAGGAGTACACGATCCGCTCCGACGTGCCGCCCGAGCATACGCGGGCGGTGGCGGCGCACGTGGATGCCGCGATCCGGCGCGTGCTCGAGAATCCTGCCATCACCGACCCCGGGAAGGCCGCGATCCTCGCGGCGATGTCGATCACCGACGAGCTGTTCCGTGAACGGGAGGCGCAGGCGGCCGCCGCGGAGCAGATGCGGACGCTCTCGGGAGAACTGCGGCGCTGGCTGCCGCCGGGGAAGCGTGGGGAGCGCGTCGGCGGCTGAGAGGGGGGCACGGCCGCGGCGTCGCCGTCGGCGCATAGGCTGCCGCGCCGCACCGGCACGCGCCCCTACGCGGGCGGGCCCAGCAGGTCGCGCACCGCGTCGGAGAGCGCGCGCACCGTGAACGGCTTCTGCAGGAATCCCACGTGCGCGTGCGAGGCGAACCGTTCGCGGACCTCGTCCACCCCGAAGCCGGAGTAGAGCAAGACCGGCACATCCGCGCGGATCGCGCGGATGAGTCCGAGCGCATCCTCGCCGGAGAGCACGGGCATGGAGAGGTCGAGGACGATCAGGCGCCAGCGCGCCACGTCCAGCTGGAAGTGATCGATCGCCTCCCGGCCATTCGCGCACGGCGTCACCGTCAGGCCGAGCCGCTCGAGCGCGCGCGCCGCCACGTGCCGGACCGTGGGTTCGTCGTCGGCCAGCAGCGCCTCGCCTTCACCACTCCAGGAGAACGGTCGCGGGCCACTGTCGGGTTCGGGGAACGAACCGTTCGGCGTCATGACCAAGCCTCCCACGGCATCTCGCGCGTGGTGACTCGTGCCGGCCGACCGCGAGTTCGGGGACAGGGGCGATCCCCTTTCTCCAGACTGTCTCGAAGACGAGTGGTCATCGGGGTCGGGATGGCGAGAAGGGTGGGCATACCGTCCTTGGGCGTCCTGATGAAACATACGCAAATGTGCCGCGTTTCGCTGAGG
>JAOUHR010000082.1 GCA_029884515.1 Gemmatimonadota bacterium | reverse complement strand
GGCAACAGCGAGCCGCAGGAGATGCTCGTGCCGGAGCAGTGGTCGATGTGGAACATGATGGGTGCGTTCCGCGCCAAGCCCACGGCCGAGAGCCTCGAGGGAGCGACCGTCGGGATGGAGGACGTGAAGACCGACGCCGGGACCTTCCACGCCCGGCACGTGCGCTTCGGACAGGGGGGCGGCACGCTCGAGTGGTGGCTCGACGACTCGGCGGTGGGCGGGTGGGTGAAGTTCGCGGCGGTGGACGACGACAAGAAGCCGCGCTACACGATGGAACTCGTGGGGAAGGGCACCGGAGCGAAGAGCGAGCTGGGCGTTGTCATCAAGTAGCGCGGGCCGCCTCGCGGCGGCCATCCTCTGGGCGTGCGCGGCCGCGGCGGCGCACGCCCAGGGTGGCGCGGGGGACGGTTTCCCGGGCGCCGCCTGGCCGACGGCGACCCCGGCGGCCATGCGCGTGAACGTCGCCGTGCTCGACAGCCTCGACCGCGAGATCACCGCCGGCCGCTACGGCAACGTGGACCGCCTGCTCGTCATCCGCGGCGGGCGCACCATCTACGACAAGCGGTACGCGCGCGACTACGATCGCATCTACGGCGACTCCGCGCGCACGCCGAACCCCCTCGTCGCGCACGACCCGGGCGGCCCCTACAACTACTTCAACCCCTGGTGGCATCCCTTCTACCGGCGCGGCGACCTGCACTCGCTGCAGTCGGTGACCAAGACCGTCACCTCGGTGGTGATCGGCGCGGCGATGCTGCGCGGCGACTTCCCCTCGCTCGACACGCCGGTGCTCTCCTTCTTCGACACGACGACGGTGCAGGCGATCGACGCCCGCAAGCGCCGGCTCACCATCCGCCACCTCCTCACGATGACCGGCGGGTTCGACTGGAACGAGAACCTGCCGTACATCGACCCGGCCAACACGGCGATCCAGCTCGAGGCGAGCTACGACTGGGTGCGGTACACCATCGACCGCCCGATGGCGGAGGAGCCGGGCACGCGCTTCAACTACAACAGCGGCGAGACGGTCCTCCTCGCGCACATCTTCCGCCGGGCCACGGGGCTCGACGTGGAGGAGTACGCGGCGCGGCACCTCTTCGCGCCGCTGGGGATCACGCGCTGGTTCTGGAAGCGCACCCCGTCGGGCGTGGTGGACACCGAGGGCGGGCTCTACCTCGAGGCCGCCGACCTCGCGCGCATCTGGTACCTCTTCCTCAAGGGCGGGAACTGGAACGGCACGCGGGTCGTCTCCGCGGACTGGGTGCGCGCGTCCACCACGCCCGCCATCCGCGTGGGGCCCGCACCCACCGCCGCGGGCTACGGCTACAAGTGGTGGCTCTACCGCGACCCCACCGACTCCACGCGCACGGTGTGGGCCGGCTCGGGGTTCGGCGGGCAGCTGCCCTACGCGTTCCCCGAGCTCGACCTCGTGGTGGTGTTCAACGGCTGGAACATCCTCCCGGGACAGCCCGGCGTCCCGCAGGGGCGCACGATGGAGCGCCTCGCGCGCGCGGTCCAGGGCCCCGTGCCCGCACCGCCGCGCTGAACGTCACTCCCCGGTCACTTCCCCGGGTGGTAGGTGCGCTCGGTGTGCCCGGTGAGCTGGTTCGGATAGAAGTAGACCTCGCGCAGGTCCCCCGACGCGTAGCGCTCGGCCTGGTCGTTGAAGTGCTTCGAGCCCGGCACGCTGTTGAGCCCACCTGCGGTGACCGCGCGTGCGCGCACGCTGTCGCCGAACTCCACCACGGCCACGAAGCTGTTCCCGCTCGTCCCGTACATCCGCTTGGTGCCCGGGTAGGTGCGCGCGCCGAACGAGGCGAGCGAGCCCCACCGTGACGAGGTGAAGGGCACCGGGATGCTCGGCCCGCTGTCATTGAACGGCTGCACGATGTCGCCCGTGAGGCGCTGGAAGCGGTTGATCTCGCCCCACGCCGTGCGCCAGGTGCCGAAGTCGGCTGTGAGCCGGTCGACGGCCGCCGTGAGCGAGGCGAGGCGGGCCTCCGGCGCGGTCCGGGCGGCCATGTAGGCATAGACGTCCTGGCCCTCCGACTCGGGGTCGGCGCGCGTGCGGAGCCAGAGGTCCTCGCCCCAGTACACGGCGAGTGCGGTCGGTACGGAGGTGGCGGACCAGCGGCGGTCCCAGCGGCGCAGCTCGGCGACCGGCTCCGCGAGCGCGGCGCGGCGCGGGTCGGTGCGGGAGAGCCCGTCGTACGCGCGGAAGAGCGCGGGGAGGAGCTGGTCGAATGCGGTGAGGTGCGGGTCGAACGCGGCCGAGATGAGCGAGGCGAGCGTGAACGCCCTGCCGCGCCCCAGCACCTCGAGGGCGTGGATGCCGCGCGGGTTCTCGCCCACGCGGTCCATGTACGACGGGAAGTCGCGCAGCTTCGGGCTGTTCGCGCCGGCCGCCGAGTAGGGCCAGTTGTTCGTGTTCTGGATCCAGCCGTTGATCGGGTTGAGCACGTTGGGCGACTCGTCCACCTCGTGGATCCCCTTCCATTCGGTGGCGGGGTCGCTCCCGTCCACCGGGCGCGTCCAGTCGAACCGCGGGTCGCGGCGCGGGACGAAGTTCGCGAGGAAGAAGGCGATGTTCCCGTCGGCGTCGGCGAAGACGGTGTTGTTCGACGAGTTCGTGTGGAGCTGCATCGTCTCCTTGAAGCTCTCGTAGCCGGTCGCCTTGGTGCGCGTGTACGACTGGGTGAGCGCCTTCACCGGCTCCTGCATCAGCTTCACCGTGATCCACTTCCCGTCGGCCTCGCGCACCACGGGGCCGTGGTGCGTGCGGTAGACCGTGAAGTCGCGGTGGGCCATCCCCGTGTCGGTGCGGAACGGGATGGTGATGCGCTCCGTGATCACCGCGCGCTCCTCGCCGCCGTACTGGTAGTTCCAGCGGTCGCCCACCTGGCTCACCGTCTCGGCGTACTCGTCCACGACGTCGGCGCCGCTGGTGGTGTGCATCCAGCCTGCGCGCGCATTGAAGCCCTGGTAGATGAAGAACTGGCCCCAGGTGACGGCGCCGTAGGCGTCGAGGCCCTCGTCGCTCGTCATCTGGAGCTCGGAGCGGAAGAAGAACGAGGTGTGGGGGTTGATGAGCAGCAGGGCGACCTCGTTGGCGCTCTTGGAGGGGCCGATGGCGAAGCCGTTGGAGCCCGAGGGCTCGCGGAGCGCGACCGGGGTCTCGGTGGCCGCCGCGAGCGCCGGGCCCGGCCGCTTGCCGTAGAACGCCTCGAGCTGTGCGAGCGAGACGCTCTCGATGTCGCCGCCGATGCTCCCCTCGCTGAACGTGAGCGCCATCCAGGGCTCGAACCGCGTGATGACGCGCGGCTTCACCTCGGGATGCGTGTGCAGATAGTAGTTGAGGCCGTCGGCCCAGGCGTCCATCAGCGTCCGCAGCCACTCGGGGCTCGCGGCGTACTGCGCGCGGATCGTGTCCGGGTGGATGAAGAGCTTCATCCGCAGGTCGCGCCAGATCGCCCCCTCCCCCTCCGCCTCGGCGAGGCGCCCCATCGCGTTGATGTAGTTGGTCTCCACGCGATTGAAGTCGTCCTCCGCCTGCGCGTACACCATCCCGAACACCGCCTCGGCGTCCGTCGTGCCGCGCACGTGGGCGATGCCCCAGTCGTCGCGGGTGATGGTGACGGCCGCGGCCTGGGCCTCCCAGCGGGCGAGGGTCTCGGGGTCGGGGCCGGAGCGGGAGCAGGCGAGGAGGAACGCCGCCGGGAGGAGCAGGAGGGAGCGGGTCATGATCGGGTGCGGAGCGGAGGGGGTGGAGCGGTGGCGCGCGGGGCGCGGCGCGCGTCGCCGGGCGCCCGATGCTGGCAAGCCGCCGTGGGGAGGCATCTTACGACGCCCACGCCCCGCGCCGGAAGGGGATGCGCGCGCAGGAGCTTCACGACTTCACGATGTAAAGTACTTGACACTCCAGATCGCCAGCGCCATCGTGGAGCGCGCTTCCCCCCGCAGCGGAGCCCGCATGACCACCCTCGCCGCCCTGATCCAGGCCCTCGCCTTCCTCGGCACCATCGCGCTCACGCTCGGCGTGCTCGCCGTCGCACTCGTGGCCGCGATGCGGGGCTCGCGAACCTGGGCCCGGCGCGGCGTGGCGGCCGCGCTCGGCGTGCCGCTCGCCTACGCCGCGGTGCTCCTCGCCGTCGGCCTCCTCTCGGACGATCGCGCCATCCCGCCCGGCGCGACCAAGGCGTTCTGCGAGTTCGACTGCCACGTGGTGTACGACATCGACGCCGCGAGCGTCGCGCCGGACGGGATGGTGAAGGTCACCGTGCGCGAGCCGTTCGACCCGGCGAGCATCTCGCCCCGCCGCGGCGATGCGCCGCTCACGCCGGGCGGGCGCCGGTTCGCGCTCATCGACGACGCGGGACGCGCGTGGGCCCCGGCCGCGCGCCACGACCTCGACGCCACGCCCCTCTTCGGCCCGCTGCGGCCCGGCGAATCCCAGCGCGCGGAGCTGACCTTCCGGCTCCCGGCGGCCGTGCGGCCGCGCGGCCTTCTGGTCGAGCCGGACGACCCGGTCTCGCCCTTCCTGATCGGGCACGAGCGCAGCCCCTTCCACGGCAAGACGCTGCTCACCCTGCCCGTCGGCTGACCGCCGAGGTCAGCTCGCGACCGTCGCCGCCGCCGGCGTGAACCGCCGGTACGCGCGCCGCACCCGCTCCTGGAAGTGGTGCACGGCGAGTTCCGCATCCACGGAGAACCGGCCGCGGTCGTACGCGCGCGAGCCGAGCCCGCGCTGCACGAAGTGGCAGATGTCCATGTCCTCGCGCTGCACGCGGTCGCTGTAGTCGAGGTCGTCCGCGATCGCCCGCTCCGCCGCCGCCCCCGTCGCGTCGCGATAGAAGAAGCCGAACTCCACCCGGCACCGGTCGTGGCCCATCGGCACCACGAGGTTCGTCTGCACGCGCCCGGGGAGGATGTTCAGCATGTAGTTCGGGAAGAGGCAGAAGTAGTACGCCTTGTCCCCCGGCCTGATCTCGTACGGCGCGTCGCCGGGCTCGATCGGGCTCCACTGCAGCGAGTAGTCCTCGAAGGTCTCCGTGGTGTACTGCCGGAAGTCGTACATCTTCATCAGTTCCGGGTGCACGTACGGGACGTGGTAGCCCTCGAGGAAGTTGTCCACGTACACCTTCCAGTTGCACGCGACCTCGTAGTCGATCCGCTTGACGAAGGTCATCGTGTCGAGCCGGATGGGCGCGATCCGCTCGGCCACGCCGGCGAGCGAGTGCGCGAGCGGCGCGGCGTCGGGGTCGAGGTGCACGAACACCTGGCCCTGCCAGGTCTCCACGCGCAGCGGCGTGAGGCCGAAGTCCTTCTTGTCGAAGAGGTCCACGCGGTCCCAGCGCGGCACGCCGCGGAGCGAGCCGTCGAGCAGGTAGGTCCACCCGTGGTACTGGCAGGTGAGGGCGTTCACGCAGCCGGAGCGCTCGGTGGCGAGCGGCCCGCCGCGGTGCCGGCAGACGTTGTAGAACGCGCGGAGCACGCCCGCCTTGTCGCGCAGCACGATCACCGGGCTGTCCGCCACGGTGGAGGTGAAGTACATGCCGGGGTCGCGCACCTGCGCCGCGTGCCCGACCCCCTGCCAGGTGCGCGCGAAGATCGCGTCGCGGTCGAGGGCGTGGAACGCCGGGTCCGTGTACCAGAGCGACGGGATCGTCCACGACCGCTCGATGGGCGTGGAGACGAGGTCCTCGGCGGAGAGTTCGGGATAGCGCGCGCGTTGCACCAGCGGGTCTCTCCGGTCAGAGCAGCCGCATCCACGGATGCGCGGACTCGCGCTTCCGGGCCGCGTACCACCGGCAGGGGAAGTAGAGCGTGACGACCACGGCGACGGTCACCGCGTAGAGCAGGAGGAGGCTCCACCGGTAGCCGTCCGGCACGTCGGGTGGCATCAGCGGATGGTTCGCCACCAGCCACCCCGTGCTTGCCGGCGTGCGCACGAGCGAGATGCACACCGCGACGAGGTGGATGAGCGGAATGTGCAGCACGTAATAGAAGAACGGAACCTCGCCGAACACGCGCAGCCACCGCGCGATGCGACCCTGCAGCCGCTCGAGCCAGGGCAGCAGGAGGATCGTGGGCCCGAGGGTCATCAGCAGGAAGAGCAGGGAGGCCGGGTACTTGGTGGTGTTGATGAACGAGAGCGCGCCCGGCATCCCGCTCGCGGTCGCCGACCAGGGGCGCGGGTCGCCGTAGAGGTTCGTGGCGCGCAGCAGCACGAACAGGAGCGTGGCCGCTCCGCCGATGGCGAGGCAGGCGCGCCGGCGCTCCGCGTCGGGCAGCCGCATCACCGCGCCGAACCCGTAGCCCGCGGCCATCACGCCCACCCACGGGAGGAGCACGTAGAGGATCGCGACGTGCCAGCCCAGGCCCGGCACCTCGAAGCCGCCGCCCACGTAGAGCAGCTGCAGCCACCACGACGGCGACTCCACGCCGTAGAGCAGCGGCGCGGCCGCGTCGTGGCCCGCCACGATCAGGAGGCCGATGGCCCCCACCGCGCGCGCCGGGAGCCGGACCAGGAGCGCGAGCACCACCATCGCCCACCCGATCACCCAGATCACGCCGGCGAAGGTGAACGAGGCGTAGTCGAAGTTGAAGGTCCAGCCGAACCGCAGCACGGTGAGCTCGAGCAGCACGAGCCAGAGGCCCCGCACCGCGAGGAAGCGCGCGAGTGCCGCGCGCGAGCCGGCCTTCTGTCCGTAGAGGTAGGCGCCGGTGCCGGCGAGGAAGAGGAAGACGGGCGCGCAGAAGTGCGTGACCCAGCGCGTGAAGAAGAGGCCGGGCGTCGGCCCGCCCGGCGGCACGCCGGCGAAGACGCGCACGTGGTCGATCGCCATCAGCACCATCACGGCGCCGCGCGCGATGTCGAGCGACGCGATGCGCGTCCGGGTCACCGGGGTGCTGGTCATCAGCCGCCTCCCGCCCCGCGCGCGGGGCGCTCCGAGAGGTACGCGTGCCACAGGATGCGCGCGGCGACCGACCGCCACGGCCGCCACCGTTCGGCGTACCGCGCCGCCTCCGCGCTCAGCGGCACCCTATTCTGCCGTCGCAGGCGCGCCAGCGCCACGTGGAGCGCGAGGTCGCCCGGCGGCCAGACGTCGGGGCGGCGGAGCGCCATCAGGAGGTAGATGCTCGCGCTCCAGGGGCCGATGCCGTGGACGCCGGTGAGCGCCGCGAACGCGGCCGCGTCGTCCAGCCGGGCGAGCCGCCGGAAGTCGAGCGATCCGTCCGTGGTCGACTCCGCGAGCGCGACGAGGTAGGCCGCCTTCTGGCGGGTGAGTCCCACCGCCCGCAGGCCGCGCACGCCGGCACGGGCGACGCCCGCTGCGGTGATCCCACCCGCCAGCGTGCGGTCCACGCGGCGGAAGAGCGAGGTGGCGGAGCGGAGCGAGACCTGCTGCTCGAGCACGATGCGGGCCAGG
>JAOUHR010000480.1 GCA_029884515.1 Gemmatimonadota bacterium | reverse complement strand
GGCTACGTGGTGCTGGCGGCGGCGGATGTGCAGGGAGCGCTGCGGCACTGGACCGAAGCGGGGGCGCGGATCGCGCTCGTGATCTCCGACGTGCAGATGCCGGGCCGCCCTGTCGAGGACCTCATTGATGCGATCTCCACACGCACGCCTCGCCCGCCGATCCTCCTCATGTCCGGCGAGCTCCGGGGCACCGAGCAGCGGATCGCGAGCCTCATCGACTCGGTGGATGGGTTCCTGCCCAAGCCCCTGCGGATCGAGGCGCTGCGCACCGAGATCGAGCGCCGCATCGGGCCGCGCCCGCGGGATTGACGCCGCGCCTATCGCACCGCGTGCGGTCCGCTCACGTCCCGTGCCACGCGGAGCACGCGCCCGGTCACCTGGCCTGAGGTCTGTGCCGCGAACTCGGCCATGTGCGGCGCCGCGAGGTGCGCCGCGAGGGCGGCCTCGTTCGTCCACTTCTCGATGACGAGGAGCACGTCCTCGCGCGGCGCCGACTGCGCCGCCAGTGACGTCTGGACCTCGAGCACGCCGCCGTACTCGAGGCATCCCTCCTCCGCGCGCACGAGCGGCTCGAGGCGGCGGAACGCGGCGAGGAAGGGCTCGCGTGCACCCGGCGCCATGCGCAGTTCGGCGATGACGTGGATCATGGGGGCGGTCGGGTGACGGGTGGGGGGGACGACGGAACTGCAGGCACCCCCGAACAGAACCGCCGATCAGCGGCGGCGTCAATCGCCGCGCGCGTCGGTCCAGCGTCCGGCGCTATATTCGATGAGCGAGTCACACGTCGCAGCCGACTCCCGGCGCGACCCGTCCCTCACGAACCGGCGCATGTCGAACCCCCCGTCGCGCGTCGCGCGCAACGTCCTCTCGCTCGCACTCCTCGGCTTCCCGTTGGTCGTGGGGAGGCCGCTGGCAGCGCAGGGAGCACCCGGGGCGCCGGTCGTCGCGACCGATTCGGCCGCCCAGGCACCAAGCAGCGCACCGGTGCTCTTCAACGGCGACACCCTCTTCGTCCTGCATGGGCGACTCGGCGCCTTCACGCCCGCGGCACGCGCCGCGGCCGTGGCCGACCGGCTTCAGCGACTGGCCGTGCGCGTGGCGGATGGGGACTCGGTGCTCGTCGCCGACTCCGAATCGATGAGTGAGATCAGCATCGGCGATGAGGTCGTGATGACGGTCCTCGAGGCCGACGCGCAACCCACCGGCATCGCCCGCGGCGCGCTCGCGCGCCAGTACGCCCAGCTCCTGCAGACCCGGCTCACCGCGAGCGCCAAGAGCAAGTCGGTCAAGTCGCTCCTGATCGACACCGGGCTCGCCGTGCTCGCCACGGGCGTGCTCATCCTGACGCTCTGGCTGTTCACGCTCGTCTTCCCGCGCCTCTACGGCCGGCTCGACGCGATGGGCCTGCAGTCGCTGCCGTCGGTGCGGATCCAGAACCTCGAACTGCTCTCCGCCAAGCGGATCCACGCCACCATCAAATGGCTCGCCCGCGCCGCGCGGGGCGTCGCCACGGTCCTCGTCTTCTACATCTACATCCCCCTGGTCCTCTCCTTCTTCCCGTGGACCGCCCCCTTCTCGCGGCGCATCGTGGGCCTCGCCCTCCGGCCCTTCGGCAACGCGTGGACGAGCTTCATCGAGTACCTGCCGAACCTGTTCTACCTCGCGGCGGGCATCATCATCGTCCGCTACTTCCTCAAGCTGCTCCACATGGTGGCCGAAGCCGTGCGGAGCGGCGCCATCACGCTCAGCGGCTTCTATCCGGAATGGGTCGAGCCCACGTACAAGATCGTCCGCGTCCTCGTCTTCGCGTTCGCGGCGATCGTCCTGTATCCGTACCTGCCGGGCTCCGACTCCGACGCCTTCAAGGGCGTCTCGCTCTTCTTCGGCGTGCTCTTCTCCCTCGGCTCGTCGGGCGCCGTGGGGAACATGGTCGCCGGCATCGTCCTCACCTACACGCGCGCCTTCCAGGTCGGCGACCGGGTGAAGATCGGCGAGACCACCGGCGACGTCATCGAGCGCACGCTCCTGATCACCCGCCTCCGAACCATAAAGAACGTCGCGATCACCATTCCGAACGGGAGCGTCCTCTCGGGACAGATCGTGAACTACACGGCGATGGCGAAGACGAGCGGACTCATCCTCAACACCTCGGTGACCATCGGGTATGACGTGCCCTGGAAGCAGGTGCACGAGATGCTGATCACGGCCGCCGAGCGCACGGAGCACATCCTGAAGGACCCGAAGCCGTTCGTGCTGCAGACGAGCCTCGACGACTTCTACGTGGCGTACCAGGTCAACGCCTACACCGACCG
>JAOUHR010000081.1 GCA_029884515.1 Gemmatimonadota bacterium | reverse complement strand
CGCTCGCTCATCGAGCGCTTCGTGGCCGACGAGATGCCCGATCCCGAGGACGAGGCGATGAACCGCTTCCTCAACGACGAGATCGAGCACGCCCTCGCCACCCTCCCGCCGCGCGACGCGAAGGTCCTCCGCCTCTACTTCGGGCTCGAGGGCGGCCGCGAGCACACGCTCGAGGAGATCGGCTCCATGCTCGGCGTCACGCGCGAGCGCGTGCGCCAGCTCCGCGACCGCGCGCTCAAGCGGCTGCGCGAAGGGGATGTGGGGAAGGCGCTCGGCAGCTTCGCGGCGTAACGGCAGGCGTGAGGTGGGAGATGTGAGGGGGCGGCCCGTGCGGGCCGCCCTCTTCGTTTCCGACGACGTGCGTGCGCACGAATGGTGCGAAGCGGAGGGGCGAGGTCCATATTCCCTCATCTCTCCCATCTCCCACCTCCCCTCTGCCGTTCGATGATCCGCTTCGACAACCTCCACAAGGCCTTCGGCACCAACGAGGTCCTGCGCGGCTTCTCGCTCGAGGTGGACGAGGGGGAGACGGTGGCGATCATCGGCTACTCCGGGTCGGGGAAGAGCGTCGCGATCAAGCACATCGTCGGCCTGCTCGAACCCGACGCGGGTTCCGTGCACGTGGATGGGCAGGAGGTCGGCGTCCTCTCACGACGCGAGCTCTACGCGCTGCGCGCCAAGATCGGCTACGTCTTCCAGTTCGCCGCCCTCTTCGATTCGCTCAGCATCTTCGAGAACGTCGCCATGGGGCTCCGCAAGCAGGGGCTCCTCACCGACGACGAGATCCACGAGCGCGTGCACGAGGCGCTCACCCTCGTGGACCTCGAGGACGACGTCGGCGGCAAGCTCCCCTCGGAACTCTCGGGCGGCATGCGCAAGCGCGTGGGCATCGCGCGCGCCATCGCGCTGCGCCCGAAGTACATCCTCTACGACGAGCCCACCACCGGCCTCGACCCCGTCACCAGCGCGATCATCGACCGGCTGATGCTGCGCATGCAGAAGCAGCTGGGGGTCACCGGCATCGTCATCACGCACGACATGCGGAGCGCCTACACCGTGAGCACGCGCATCGCGATGCTCTACGAGGGCCGCGTGCAGCAGGTGGGCACGGTGGACGCGATCCAGCACTCCACCGACCCGCTCGTGCGGCAGTTCATCGAGGGGCGCGCCGAGCTCCAGGACGTGGGGAGCCCGGCCGCGTGAGCGCGCGCCGCGCGCCGCGCGAGGAGGTCTCCGCCGGGGGGATCGTCTTCCGCCGCGACGGCGAGCGCACGCTCTACCTGCTGATCCGCGACTCCTACCGCAACTGGGGATTCCCGAAGGGCCACGTGGAGCCGGGCGAGGCACCGGCCACCGCCGCCCTGCGCGAGGTCGGCGAGGAGACGGGGCTCGAGGCGCTCGCACTCCGGGGTCCCGTGGACACCATCGATTGGGACTTCCGCTTCCGCGGCCGGCGCATCCACAAGGTCTGTCACTTCTTCCTCATCGAGACGGACGACCGTCGCACCGCGCCGCTCCGCGCCGAGGGCATCACGGCCTGCCGATGGGCCTCGTTCGAGCAGGCGGAAGCGATGGTGTCCTATGAGAACGCGCGCGCCGTGCTGCGGCGGGCGCACGCGCTGCTCCCGGGTGAGCGGGACGCCGCACCGGCGCGCGTGCCGCCCGCCGTGTCGCGCCCCGCCCGCACCGCGGCGACCGGTCACTAGCATGCCCGAAGCCAACCTCGGCGTCCTCCCGCCGCCCGCCGTCGTCGCCTTCGGCACGCGCGACCGCGCGCGCGCGATGCTGCGGAAGGCGTTCCCGCGTCGTCGCGGCCGCCTGGCGCTCGTGCGGACACGCGACGACCTCGTCGCCGCGCTCCGCACCGACCTGGTGGACGCCGTGGTCGTCGACCTGGCGCAGCCCAGCGACGCGCACTGGGCGGTCGCCGCGCTCGCCCGTGACTTCCCGTCGATCCCCTTCCTGGCGCTCGTGCCGCTCCGGCCCGCCGACCTGCCGCATGCCGCCCGCGCCTGCTCGGAGTTCGAGTTCGCCGACGTGCTGGCCGAGGGGGTGGACGACGCGATGTGCCGCGAGATCGTGCTGCCCCTCACCTTCACCGTGCGATTCGCCGCGGCGCTCCAGGATGCGGTGGCGCCACTCGGCCTCCACGGGCCGCTGCAGCAGGCGGTCTGGCGGCTGATCATCGCGCACGGCGGGCGCACCGTGCGCACCGACGCACTCGCCGGGTCGGTGAAGCTCACGCGCGAGCACCTGAGCCGGCGCTTCTCGGCCGGCGGTGGGCCGAACCTCAAGCGGGTGATCGACCTGGCGCGACTCCTCGCCGCCTCCGAACTCGCGAAGAATCCCGGCCTCGACCTGCCGGACGTGGCCCGCATCCTGGGTTTCGCCTCCGCCACCCACTTGAGCGGGAGCTGCCAGCGCCTGATCGGCGTGAAGTCCACCTCCCTCGCGCGCCTGCGGCCCGCCGACCTGCTCGACCGGTTCCTCCGGCAGGGGCGGGGGCGTTCCCGGAGTGGGGCCGCGAAGACCTGAGCCGACCCACGCCAGGATCGCGCAAGTGGGCGGCCATCCCGGTTCCGCGCCCAGACGCGGGGTGTTGCAGGCACCGCCGACTTGTGATATTTTTCACAAGCTGTACCAGAACAGCGCCCGCACCGAGACCAGCCACCGTCCGACCGGGCGCCGCCGCTCCCCGCTCCACCCACGCTCTCTCCCTCTGAACTATGGCTTCGCAGACGTCGCTCCGTCCCGGTGAGATCAAGGACATCCTCCTCCGCGAGATCGAGGCGGCCGACCTCAAGACCCTCGACGTCGAGGAAGTCGGCTCCGTCCTCGAGGTGAAGGACGGCATCGCGCGCATCTACGGCCTCATGAAGGCCATGGCCGGCGAGATGCTCGAGATCCACTCCTCCGAGACCGGCGAGACCATCACCGCCCTCGCGCTCAACCTCGAAGAGGACAACATCGGCGCCGTCATCCTCGGCGACTTCCTCCGCCTCAAGGAGGGGGACGAGGTCCGCCGCACCGCCCGCGTGCTCGAGGTGCCGGTCGGCCCCGCCATGATCGGCCGGGTGGTCGACGCGCTCGGCCGCCCCATCGACGGCCAGGGACCGATCGCGACCTCGATGTCGCGCAAGGTGGAGTCGGAGGCCCCCGGCATCATCGTCCGCCAGCCCGTCAACGAGCCGATGCAGACCGGCATCAAGGCGATCGACGCGATGATCCCGATCGGCCGCGGCCAGCGCGAGCTCATCATCGGTGATCGCAGCACCGGCAAGACCGCGATCGCGGTGGACACGATCATCAACCAGAAGGGCGAGGGCGTGATCTGCGTGTACGTCGCGATCGGCCAGAAGGCCTCGACCGTCGCGAGCGTGGTGGAGAAGCTCAAGCAGGCCGGCGCGATGGAGTACACGATCGTCGTCAACGCCTCGGCCTCCGACCCGGCCCCGATGCAGTACATCGCCCCGTACTCGGGCGTCGCGATGGCCGAATACTTCATGTACCACGAGGGGAAGCCGACCCTCGTCGTCTACGACGACCTCTCCAAGCAGGCCGCCGCCTACCGCCAGCTCTCGCTGGTGCTCCGTCGCCCGCCGGGCCGCGAGGCGTTCCCGGGCGACGTGTTCTACCTCCACAGCCGCCTCCTCGAGCGCGCCGCGAAGCTCTCGAGCGACCCGAAGGTGGTGGACAACAAGACGATCTTCGCGCCCGGTGGTTCGCTCACCGCGCTCCCGATCATCGAGACCCAGGCCGGCGACGTGTCGGCCTACATCCCGACGAACGTCATCTCGATCACCGACGGCCAGATCTTCCTCGAGGCGGACCTCTTCTTCGCCGGCGTCCGCCCGGCGATCAACGTCGGCATCTCGGTCTCGCGCGTGGGTGGCGCGGCGCAGGTGAAGGCCATGAAGGGGGTCGCCGGCCGCCTCCGCCTCGACCTCGCCCAGTACCGCGAACTCGAGGCCTTCTCCGCCTTCGCCTCCGACCTGGACGCCGCCACCAAGCGGCAGCTCGAGCGCGGCGCGCGCACGGTGGAGGTGCTCAAGCAGGGCCAGTACACGCCGATGCCGGTGGAGCAGCAGGTGATGATCATCTTCGCCGTCTCCAACGGCCTCCTCGACGATGTCGCGGTCTCGAAGGTGCGCGCCTGGGAGGAGGGCTTCCACGCCTACATGAAGGCGCAGTTCCCGCAGGTGGGCGAGAAGATCCGGAAGGAGAAGGTGGTCTCCAAGGACACCGAGGCCGACCTCCGCCGCGGCATCGACCAGTACAAGGCGAGCCGGGCCTAAGCGTGGCCAAGGGAAGGGAACTCAAGGGCCGGATCAAGTCCGTCGAGAACACGCGCAAGATCACGCGCACGATGGAGATGGTCGCGACCTCCAAGATGAAGCGGGCCCAGGATCGCGTGGTCGCCGCGCGCCCCTATGCGCGGGCGCTCGCCGACGTCATCGCGAGCCTCTACAATCCGTCCCTGGCCGAGCGCTTCCCGCTCCTCCGGCAGCCGGCCAAAGAGGCCCGCGCCGCGGTCATCCTGCTCACGTCGAACCGCGGCCTCGCCGGCGCCTTCAACGCGAACCTCATCAAGGAAGCCCGCGCGCTCATCGCGAAGCTCGAGGGCGCCGGCACGCATGTCGAACTGCACGTCGTCGGCAAGAAGGGCGTCGGCTACTTCCGCTACGTGGGTCGCGAGGTCGCCGTCTCCCGCACCGACATCTCCGACAGGCCCACTGCCGAGGACGCGGCCTCGCTCGTCGAGTCGCTCATGGCGCGCTTCATCTCCGCCGACCTCGACAGCGTGTACGTCGTGGGCTCGCGCTTCAACTCGGTGCTCTCCACGCCCCCGACCGCCGACCGCGTCCTCCCCGTGGAGCCGCCGGCCGCCAAGGGCGCGCAGAAGGACTACCTGCTCTACCCCTCGGCCGAGGCGATCCTCACCGAGTTGCTCCCCTCGTACGTGCGCAACGCCGTGTACCGCGCGCTCGTCGAGACCGTCGCGGCCGAGCAGGCCGCGCGCCGCACCGCGATGAAGAACGCCACCGACAACGCCGGTGACATGCTCAACCTCCTCCGCCGCACCTACAACCGCGCCCGCCAGGCGCAGATCACGCAGGAGATCGCCGAGATCGTCGGCGGTGCCTCCGCGCTCCAGGGCTGATTCCCAATGACTACCGCCACCCAGCACACCATCGGCAAGATCGTCCAGGTCATCGGACCGGTCATCGACGTCTCCTTCGAGGCGGAGCACCTGCCCGAGTTGCTCAATGCGCTCGAGATCAACACCACCACCGACTCGGGCCAGCCGGTCCGCGTGGTCGCCGAGGTGCAGCAGCACATCGGCCGCAACCAGGTGCGTGCGGTGGCGATGAGCACCACCGACGCGGTGGTCCGCGGCATGGACGTGACCGACACCGGCGCCGCGATCTCGGTCCCGGTCGGTTCCGCCGCGCTCGGCCGCATCCTCAACGTGCTCGGCGAGCCGGTGGACATGGGCGCCCCGATCCCGGGGAGCGTCGAGCGCTGGCCGATCCACCGCAAGCGCCCCGACTTCGTGAACCTCGAGCCCAAGACCGAGATCTTCGAGACGGGCATCAAGGTCGTGGACCTGATCGCGCCGTTCGTGAAGGGCGGGAAGATCGGGCTCTTCGGCGGCGCCGGCGTCGGCAAGACGGTCGTCATCCAGGAGCTCATCAACAACGTCGCCAAGGCGCACGGTGGCAAGTCGGTGTTCTGCGGCGTGGGCGAGCGCACGCGCGAGGGGAACGACCTCTACCTCGAGTTCAAGGAAGCGGGCATCCTCGACAAGGTCGCGCTGATCTACGGCCAGATGAACGAGCCGCCGGGCGCGCGCCTCCGCGTGGGCCTCTCGGGCCTCACCGTGGCCGAGTACTTCCGCGACATGGAGAAGGCCGACGTGCTGGTCTTCATCGACAACATCTTCCGCTTCACGCAGGCGGGTTCGGAGGTCTCCGCGCTCCTCGGCCGCATGCCGAGCGCCGTGGGCTACCAGCCCACGCTGGCGACGGAGATGGGCGAGCTCCAGGAGCGCATCACCTCCACGCGCGACGGCTCGATCACCTCGGTGCAGGCGATCTACGTCCCCGCGGACGACATCACCGATCCGGCCCCGGCGACCGCCTTCGCCCACTTGGACGCGACGGTCGTGCTCTCGCGCGCCATCACGGAGCTCGGCATCTACCCCGCGGTGGACCCGCTCGCCTCCGGCTCGCGCATCCTCGACCCGCAGTTCGTCGGCGAGCGCCACTACGCCGTTGCCAGCTCGGTGCAGCGCATCCTGCAGCGCTACAAGGAGCTCCAGGACATCATCGCGATCCTGGGCATGGACGAACTCTCGGAAGACGACAAGAAGATCGTCGGCCGGGCGCGCCGCATCCAGCGCTTCATGTCGCAGCCCTTCTCGGTGGCCGAGCAGTTCACCGGCCGTCCGGGCAAGTACGTGAAGCTGGAGGAGACGGTGAGTTCGTTCGAGCGCCTCGTGGCCGGCGAGTTCGACCACCTCCCGGAACAGGCCTTCTTCATGGCCGGCGGCATCGACGACGTGGTCGAGAACGCCAAGGCGATGGCGTGATGGCCACCGCCGGCGGTGCGCTCAAGGTCTCGGTGATCTCGCCGGAGGCGACCCTCTTCGAGGGGAGCGCCGAGTCGATCGTCGCACCGGCCTTCGACGGCGAGGTGGGGATCCTCCCCTCGCACGCCCCGATGGTGACCACGCTCGGTGCGGGCGTGCTCCGCATCGGGAATGGCGAGGCGAGCTTCAAGGTCCAGGGTGGCTTCCTGCAGGTGGTGGACGACGTGGTGCGGGTCGTGACGGAGCACGCGGCGCGCCTGTAGCGACCGCGCCGCACGCTCCTTGGGAATGCGGAACGAAACCCGAACAGCCGTGTAGTCGTCCTCATATGGGCGCCTCGCCATCCGCGCGGCGCCCTCCGCGTTTCACACCGTCACCCCCAGACCAGACCCACGATGATGCGTCGCTTCCTCGGGCTCACCGCCCTCGCCCTCGCCTCCGCCGCCCCGCTGGCCGCGCAGGCCTACAACTATCCGGCCATGCAGCCGTCCCGCGTCGCAGAGCGCGAGTACAACTTCATGCTCGCCGACGGCGGCAACGGCACCGGCACCGCGCTCCTGCTGCAGTGGCGCGAGGGGCTGGGGAATCCGAAGCTCCAGTTCACGCTCGACGCCGGCTTCGCCGATCCGGACGGGGCGGCCGCGGAGACGCGGATCATCATCGGTGGCGGCCTCGGCTACCAGCTCACGCAGGCGACGAGCGACATGCCGTTCGACATCGTGCTGGCCGGCGGCATCGGCGCCTCGTTCGGCGACAATGTCACCATCCTCCGCATCCCCTTCGGCGCCTCCATCGGCCATCGCTTCCCGATCGAGGGTGGCACGCTCGCCATCACGCCCTTCGT
>JAOUHR010000478.1 GCA_029884515.1 Gemmatimonadota bacterium | reverse complement strand
CCGGCGCCCATCTCCGGCGCGCGGAGCGAGCGCCAGATCGCCGCCACGACCAACACGAAGAGGATGGGCGTGAGCAGGGCGGCCTGTCCGCCGATCAGCTCGAGCTCGCGGTTGTACCAGGTGCCGCGCGCGACGGGATCCAGCGCGTGGCCGAGCTGGAAGCGGAAGGCGATCCAGTCATGGTTCGCATTCCAGAGGAGCACCGGCACCATCACCAGCGACGCGACGCCGACGGCGAGCCAGGCGCCGGGATCGCGGAGGCGCGAGCGGAGCGGGCCGTGCCAGGCGAACGCGACCAGGAGACCGAACGGGATGAAGACGGCCGTGAACTTGGACGCCATCGCGAAACCGATCGCGACTCCGCCCACGAGCCACCAGCGCAGTCCGCCGCGAGACCCGGCGGGCTCGTCGAGTGCCCGGACCACGGCGTAGAGCGACCACGCGATCCCCGCGAGCAGCGGCGCGTCCGGGGTGGCGAGCGTGAGCCCGAGGATGGAGAGGGGGATCACGGCGAAGACGGCGGACGCGTAGCGCGCCCCGCGCGCACCGGCGAAGTGGCATGACGTCCGGATGAGCGCGAAGCCGCCGGCCGTGCCCGCCAGGATCGGCAGGATCCGCACGCCGAGGCGCGTGTCGCCAAAGAGCGCAGTCCCGCCGGCGATGAGCCACGCGATGACGGGCGGGTGGTCGAAATAGCCGCCGGCGAGGTGCCGCGACCAGTCCCAGTAGTATGTCTCGTCGGGGAAGAGCGGCACGACGACCGCGAGCACCACGCGCAACGCCGTCATCGCCGCGAGGATCCAGAGCGCGTGTCGCCACGGCGACCCACCGAAGTCGACCGGTTCCTGGCCTGCGTCCGTTTCGGCGGCTTCAGCGCTCACGGGCGTGTCGCGGGATGGTTGGGCGTGGGAGGCGACGTCGGATAGACTGAATGTAACCGACGCCCCCGCACCCGCTCCCGCATGCCGAACCGCCTCGCCGACGAGTCCAGCCCCTACCTGCAGCAGCACGCCGACAATCCGGTGGACTGGTACGCGTGGGGCACGCAGGCGTTCGCCCGGGCCCGCGCGGAGGACAAGCCGGTGCTGCTCAGCATCGGCTACGCGGCGTGCCACTGGTGCCACGTGATGGCGCACGAGTCGTTCGAGGACGAGGAGACCGCTCGCCTCATGAACGAGCAGTTCGTGAACGTGAAGGTGGACCGCGAGGAGCGGCCCGACGTGGACGCCATCTACATGCAGGCGGTGCAGGCGATGAGCGGACACGGCGGCTGGCCGATGACGATGTTCCTCACGCCGGAGGGCGTGCCGTTCTACGGAGGCACCTACTACCCACCCACGGACCGGCACGGCCTCCCCTCGTTCCGGCGTGTGCTCGCCTCCGTCTCCGACGCCTGGCGGCACAAGCGCGAGGACGTGCTGAAGGGCGCGGAGTCCTTGCGGGGGATCTACGCGGCCGCGGAGGAGCGGACGGCCGCGGGGGACGCGTTCACGCCGGCGCGCTGGACGGCGGGCGCACTCGCGCTGCGCCAGTGGTACGACGCGGGTGAGGGCGGGTTCGGCCGCGCGCCCAAGTTCCCGCAGCCGATGGCGCTCGACGTGGCGCTCCGGCACTGGGCGCGCACGGGCGACCTCACCTCGCTCACCATGGTGCGCCACTCCTTCGCGAAGATGGCGCGCGGCGGCCTCTATGATCAGCTGGGCGGCGGCTTCCACCGCTACACGGTGGACGGCGTCTGGCTCGTGCCGCACTTCGAGAAGATGCTCTACGACAACGCGCTGCTCGCGCGGCTCGCGGTGCACCTCTGGCAGGCCACCGGCGATGCGGAGGCGCGACGCATCGCGGAGGAGACCTTCGCCTGGGTGCGGCGCGAGATGGCGGACCCCGCCGGCGGCTGGTACGCATCGCTCGACGCCGACAGCGAGGGGCACGAGGGGAAGTTCTACGTCTGGTCGCTCGACGAGGCGCGGCGCGTGCTCGGCGACGACTCCGCGGTCGCCGAAGCCTACTGGGATGTCACCGAGGCGGGGAACTTCGAGGGCGCGAACATCCTGCACGTCACCGATGGCGTGAAGGTCGCCGCCGCACGCGCCGGGATGACGGAGGAGGAGGCCGCAGCGGTGCTCGCGCGCGCGAAACAGAAGCTGTTCGATGCGCGCGCACCCCGTGTGCGGCCGGCACGCGACGAGAAGGTGCTCGCCTCCTGGAACGGGCTGATGCTGCGCGCGATGGCGGAGGGTGCTCGCGCGTTCGGTGACGACGGACTCCGTGACGCGGCGCTCGCGGGCGGGGAGTTCCTGCGGTGCGCGATGGTCCACGATGGTCGC
>JAOUHR010000479.1 GCA_029884515.1 Gemmatimonadota bacterium | reverse complement strand
TTCCTGCGTTCGGCTCTCGTCATCGCCGGCGCTTGCGCGGCCCTGAGCGACGCAGCAAGCGCGCAGACGACGGTCGACGGCGTGATCTACGCCAGCTATCGCTACGGACTCACAAAGGACAGCACATTCTCGCCTGCTGCCGCCCAGAACACCTTCGACATCGACCGGTCCTACGTGAACGTCCGCAGCAGGCTCGACGGCGGCATAAGGAGCCGCATCACCATCGACGTGGATGGACGCAGGGCCTCGACGAGCCAGCTCTCGCTCCGCCTCAAGTACGCCTACGCCACCTGGACGCCGGAGGGCAGCGCGCTCACGTGGAAGCTCGGACTCCAGCCCACGCCGATCCTCGGATGGGAGGACGATCTGTGGGGGTACCGCATGCAAGGCCCGAGCCCGCTCGACCGCACGAAGTACATGTCGACGTCCGACTTCGGCGCCGCGGTCGAGGGCGCCTGGCGTGAGCAGGGCGTGAACGTGGACGTGGGGCTCTACAATGGCGAGTCGTACTCCGGCACCCCGGGCGACAACCACAAGGACGTGGCAGGGAAGGTGTCCGTGCGGCTGCACGCCACGGACGACGCGACGAACCTCGGCGGATTGCGCCTGACCGCCTTCGCCCTGGTGGGGAAGGCGACGGGTGGCGCCGACCGCGTGCGCACGATGGCGATCCTCTCCTACAAGACCGAGGCCACGCTCCTCGGCGTGGAGTACTCGCGCATGCAGGACTCCACGCTCGCCTCGAACTCCACCAAGGGGAGGCTCGTGAGCCTGTTTGGCACCCACGACTTCGCCGACACGCCGTGGGGGGCGATGGGACGGGTGGACCTGTGGGACCCCAACACCGATGTGAGCCCGGCCACCGCCGCGCTCGCGTCCGCGCAGCAGACCCGCGTGCTCGCGGGCATCTCGTACCGCCTCGCCAAGTCGGTGCGCATCATGCTCGACGCCGACGTGACGTCCGTCCAGAACGGCCCGGCCATCAACACGTTCGAGGCCGCCAACCGTTCGCTCTTCGTGCACGCCGAGATCAAGTACTAGTGCCCATCATCCAACCGCACCTTCAGGAGCCCTCCATGCACGTCACCACTCGGGTCCGCACCATCGCCCGGTCCCTCGTTATCACCGTCGTCGCGACGGGCGCGATCGCCTGCGGCGGCGAGAACGGAGCGGTGAGCCTCACCGGCGCCGGCGCCACCTTCCCCTATCCCGTCTATTCCAAGTGGTTCGACGCTTACTACAAGGCGACCGGCAACCAGGTGAACTACCAGTCGCTCGGCTCGGGCGCCGGCGTGAAGCAGTTCACTGAGGGCACCGTGGACTTCGGCGCCACCGACGGCCCGATGAACGAGCAGGAGATCGCCGCGGTGACGGGCGGGGTCCACCACATCCCCACCGTGATCGGCGCGGACGTGGTGACCTGGAACCTGCCGAGCCTCGGCACCACGCAGCTCAAGTTCGACGCGGCGGTGCTCGCCGACATCTTCCTCGGGAAGATCAAGAAGTGGGATGATCCGCAGCTCGTCGCGCTCAACCCGGGCGTGCAGCTTCCGGACAAGGACCTGCTCGTGGTCCATCGCTCGGACGGCTCGGGCACGACCTACATCTGGACGGACTACCTCAGCACCGTGTCGCCGGAGTGGAAGGAGAAGGTCGGCACCGGCAAGAGCGTGAACTGGCCGGTGGGCCTGGGCGGCAAGGGGAACGAGGGCGTCACGCAGCAGGTGAAGCAGGTCGAGGGCACCATCGGCTACGTGGAACTCATCTATGCCATGGCGAACGACCTGCCCTTCGCCGCGATCAAGAACAAGAGCGGGAACTTCGTCTCGCCGACGCTCGAGAGCGTGAGCGCGGCCGCGGCGGGCGTGGACCTGTCGCAGGACACCGACTTCCGTGTCTCGATCGTGGATCCGGCGGGCGCCGATGCCTACCCGGTGGCTTCGTTCACCTGGCTGCTCATCCATCCTGACATGGCCGACGCGGCGAAGGCGCAGGCGATCAAGGAGTTCCTCACCTGGACCACGGGTCCCGAGGCAGCCGCGATGGCGTCCGAGCTGCACTACGCGCCGCTGCCGGCGCCGGTGCAGGAGTTGGTGAAGGCCCGCATCGCAACGCTCAAGGGCGCGGGTGAGGTACTGCCGTAGCCCAGGGAACACGGTGGCCGGCCGCCCATTCCGGGGGGCCGGTCGCTAGGGCACCGTCGTGTTCCGCGGGGTCGTGACGCCGCTGTTACAAAGGCGCCTCGGCCCCGCTTTCACCGTCTGGTAACTTTCCGGTCCGTCATGGAACGACCCCCACATCCGCCACCGCAGGACGGCAGCGCCCTT
>JAOUHR010000477.1 GCA_029884515.1 Gemmatimonadota bacterium | reverse complement strand
CGTAGCGTCCGTGCCGTGAGCGCGCCGCCGCGAGGGCGCGGCGGTAGACGCCCTTCCGCACTTCGGGCATCTTCCGTCCCACATGCTCACGACCACCACCAAGCTCCGGCTCACCGTCGGCGCCGGCGTCCTCTCCGTCGTGCTCGTCGGTACCGTGGCGCTCACCGCGACGCAGCACGCGGCCAACCTCACCGGCGGGGTCGCCGACCTCCGCGTGGTCCAGGCGCTGCTCGCCATCACCCTCGTGCTCGCGGTGGTGCTCGGCTGGTTCGCATATGCCAGTCTGCAGGATGACCTCGCGAAGCGCACGGAGGTCGAGGCCGCGCTGCGGGAATCCGAGGCGAAGTTCTCCGGGATCCTCGAGATCGCGGCCGATGCGGTGATCTCGGTGGACGAGCAACAGCGCATCCTGCACTTCAACCGCGGCGCGGAGCTGATCTTCGGCTACACGGCCGACGAGACCGTCGGCGCGTCGCTCGCGATGCTGCTGCCGGAACGGTACCGGCAGGGGCATGCGGCCCACATCCGCGGGTTCGGCGCCTCGCTCGAGAACGCGCGGCAGATGGCGAACCGCCGCGAGATCTTCGGGCTCCGCAAGGGCGGGATGGAGTTCCCGGCCGAGGCGTCGATCTCGAAGCTCGCGCAGGTCGGCGGCGCGATGGTCTACACGGTGAACCTGCGCGACGTGACCGAACGGCGGCAGCGCGACGAGGCCCAGCGGCGGCTGTCGCATGCCGTCGCCATGCTCGGGGAGACGCTCGAGGTCGCCGCGACGGAGCGGTCGATCGTGCAGTTGCCGCTCCCGTGGCTCGGCGACGGGGTGCTGCTCGACGTCGAGACGGGCGGTTCCCACCTTCGCCGCATCCCCGCGCGCACGTCGGACCCCCGGCTCACGGCCGCGCTCGCGGCGGTCGCGGAGAGCGGCCTGGACAAGGACTCTCCCTCGCGCGTGGTGGACGTGCTGCGCCACGGAGAGCCGGAATGGGTCGCCGAGGTCACGGAGGAGTGGCTGGAGGCGCACACCCCGGACGCCACCTCCCTCGCGCGGATGCGCGCGCTCGGCATGCGCTCGCTCCTCCTGCTGCCGCTCGTCGCGCGGGAGCACGTGCTCGGCGTGCTGCAGATCTTCCGCACCGACGTGGCCCGGCCGTTCACGGAGGCGGAGCGGTCGGCGGCAGAGGAGCTCGCGGTGCGCGCCGCGTTCGCGCTCGACAATGCGCGACTCTACGAGACCGCGCAGGCGGCCACGCGGGCACGCGACCATGCGCTCGGCGTGGTGTCGCACGACCTGCGGAATCCGATCTCCGCGATCGGCATGAGCGCGCGCGCACTCCTCGCCGCGACGCCTCCCGACGCGCCCGAGCGGCGCGAACTGGCGGAGAACATCGTCACCAGCCAGGAACTCACGCAGCGGATGATCCGCGACCTGCTCGACGTGGCGAACATCGAGGTGGGA
This sequence comes from Gemmatimonadota bacterium, assembly GCA_029884515.1. Classification (GTDB taxonomy): domain Bacteria; phylum Gemmatimonadota; class Gemmatimonadetes; order Gemmatimonadales; family Gemmatimonadaceae; genus Pseudogemmatithrix. Next base: position 872 of record JAOUHR010000477.1, on the reverse strand, counting down.
CGGCTGGCGGTGGAGCGACACCCCGTCGCGCTCGCGCCGATCCTCGAACGCGCGGTCGCGCTCTTCCGGCGCGAGGCCACGGATCGTGGCGTCCCGATCATCCTCGAGCCGGTGCCACCGCTCCCCGAGATCAGCGGCGACGCCGAACGGCTCGTGCAGGTGATGGCCAACCTGCTCTCCAACGCGATGCGCTACACGGACCGCGGCGGGCGCGTCACGGTGCGGGTGCGGCGCAACGGGGAGGAGGTGGAGGTCTCGGTGGAGGACACGGGGAGCGGGATCGATCCCGCCGCGATGCCGCTCATCTTCGAGCGCTACTGGACCGTGAAGGGCACCGCACCCAAGGGCGGCACGGGGCTCGGGCTCGCGATCGCCCGCGGGATCGTCGAGGGGCACGGTGGACGGCTCTCGGCGGAGAGCATGCCTGGGGAGGGGAGCACCTTCCGGTTCACGCTGCGCGTCGCCAGCTGAGACCGCGCACCGCGGGACCACGGGCCCCCCGCGTCCGCGCGTCCGCGCGTCAGCGCGTCGTCACATCGTTCCAGGCGATCCGCGCCAGGTCGGCCATCAGCCGCTGGGCGACCGCGCGCTCGGGGATGGCGCGCGTGAGGATCACCAGCACGAAGGGCGCCCGGCCGCGCGGATAGACGATCGCCGCGTCGTGCGTGGTGGCGGTGATCCAGCCCGTCTTGTGCGCCACCCGTGTGCCCGGCGGGAGACCCGCGGGGATCTCCTCATTGAACTCCTGCCGGAGCAGCGTCTCCCGCATCGCGATGGTCGCCCACGCCGACGCGGCCTCGCCCCGCTCGAGCGCGACGAGGAGTTTCCCGATGCCGCGCGCGGTCGTCGTGTTGTTGCGGCCGGCCGCGAAG
>JAOUHR010000476.1 GCA_029884515.1 Gemmatimonadota bacterium | reverse complement strand
GGCGCCAGCGGCGTGGTGTTCGGGTTCTTCGGCTTCCTCGTGTTCGCCGGCTGGTACGCACGGAGCTTCGCGAGCATCATGCTCAGCATCGCGGTGATCCTGCTCTGGGGCGGGATCGTGGTGGGGGTGATCCCGGGCGAGGCGGGGATCAGCTGGCAGGAGCACCTGGGCGGGTTCGTGGGCGGGGCGCTGTCGGCGCGGTGGTTCGCGCGGCCGGCGGCCGCGCCGCGGCGCGTCTCGTTGCCGTAGGGCCGACCGCCCGAGCCGTCAGCGGCAGGCGCGCAGGTCCACCGCCGCACGCTTGCCGCGCGCCACCATCACGGTCGCGCGCTGCGTCGCACCCGCCGTCGCACCCGCGCGCGTGCACGTCACCGTCCACGATTCCTGCAGGAACTCCTGCGCGTGCTGGCTCGGCCGGAGCGAGGGGTTCACGTGCCAGGTCACGCGGTCGGCGCCCGCCGGCACCATCGTCGTGGAGGTGAGCGTGAGCGGCATGGCGACGATCCCCGCGCGCGAACTGTCCGCGCGGAGCACCTGCGCCGACTCGAGCGTGAACGACTTGGAGAGCGTGAGCGTCGCGCCGGCCGGCGCCTGGATCTCGAGCACCGCGTGCTTCGTGGCGTCGGCGGCGGCTTCGTAGAGGCGCAGGAACCCCGCCCGCGCACTCGAACCGGGATAGGCGCCGGTGCCGAAGTACTGGTCCACCACGAACGCGTACGCGGGATGGAAGGAGCGCTGGCCCGGCGTGTTCTCGAAGGTGTAGGCGAAGGTGCCGGCGCTGTAGTAGGCGTACTCCTCCATGGTGCCGCTCGCCGCGTAGTAGATCCTCGTCCACGGCCCCGCGTCCCACCTGAGGTCGCCGCCGAGGAGCTGGCCGAGGGCGTCGTACGCCTCCACGTCGGCGGGGGTGGGCTCGTCGGGCGAGCTCGGCGCGCGCAGCACCTTGGCATCGGGGGTGTGGTTGCTGAGGGCGACCACCACCTGATGCGCGTTGAACAGGTCGCGCATGTTCCGGATCTCGGGCTCGCTGAAGGGCGCCGCACCGCGGAAGCTCCCCTCCCCCGCACCGATGTTGGCGCCGATCCCGCCCCAGAAGGCGCCGTAGTTGCGGTTGAGGTCCACGCCCGCGTTCCGGTACCTCGGGTTCGCGCACTCGGCCAAGGTCGCGTCGCGACCCGGCTCCACGCGGCAGCTCTTCCGCTTCTGCTCGTTGAGCAGCGTGCGCGAGAGTTCGTAGCCGTCGGGGTTCACCACCGGCACGGCGATGAAGCGCACCTCGTCCATCAGGCGCGTGATGCGCGGGTCCTGGCCGTCGTTCATCAGGATGTCGTGGACGAACTCCATCGTGAGGTCCACCGTGGGCCACTCGCGCGCGTGGTGGAGGCCGGTCATCACGAACACCGGCTTGCCGTCGGGCTCCGCCACGCCGCGCGTGATCTCGAGCGCCCACACCACCTGTCCCGCGACCGTGCGGTGCGGGAGGGCGAAGCGGCGCACGCGATCGGGGTACCGCGCCGCCAGCTGCTCCATCTCGAGGTTCGTCTCGACGAGCGTGCGGTAGGTGACGCGCCCGGTGGGGAGCGGCGACGAGGTCATCACCGGCGTGGTGTCGCGCGCGGTGCGGGGGTTCTGCGCGGCGGCGGCGCCCGCGAGGGCGAACGTCGCGGCGAGCGTGACGGCGCGCGTGACGGCGCGCGTGACGGCGCGCGTGACGGCGCGCGTGGAGCGGAGCGTGGCGACGATCGAGACGGTCCGAGTGCGCGGCATGTCGAGGTCTGGGAGGGGACGGGAGGCGGTCGGGCACAACATACCGGCCGGTGGAGGGCGCGCCACCGCCCGCTCGACGAGGCAGGTCGGTGATATGACCCGGGTGTTATTGACTTCCGGTTATTACCCGGGTATTCATCGCGCATGCCTTCATTACAGAGCGCGGCCAGGGGCGCCGGCAGCGGGGGCGGGGGTGGCGCCTCCACGAGCGCGGGGCGACGCACCTACGTCGCCTTCCTCGGCGATCGCCTCGTCGCCGACGGGGACGCCGCGACCGTCGCGCGCGCGGCGCGGCGCGCGGCTTCCCGGAAGGGCGATGGCGCGCTGCTCGTCTTCGACGCGGTCACGAGCGAGCCGCTCGAACTCGACCTGCGCGGGAGCGAGGCCGAGGTGCTGGCGCGTCTCGCGGCCGGCGCGTCCGCTGCCGGCGGTGCGGCATCCGCCGAGTCCGATCCGGGCGCATCGGACGCCGACGACGAGGCCGCGCGCGGCCCCGGTCGTCCTCGGCTTGGGGTCGTCGGTCGCGAGGTCACGCTGCTGCCGCGCCACTGGGAGTGGCTCGG
>JAOUHR010000475.1 GCA_029884515.1 Gemmatimonadota bacterium | reverse complement strand
GCGAGCGCCCGCTCCAGCTCCTCCCGCCCGCCCGCGGGGTCGCCGGTGAGGAAGCGCTGGAACCCGTGCATCGAGAGCATCAGGGCGTGCACGAACACGTTGCCCGAGGGCTCCGCCATCCGGATCGCCTCCTCGAGGTGCGGCCCCGCCTCCGCGGCGCGCCCCAGCTGGAGCAGCGTGTATCCCATGCCGCCGCGCCCGAACGCCGCGACGCCGGCGTCCCCGACCGCGAGACCGTCCGCCGCCATCGCGGTGAAGCTCTCCATCGCCGCCTCCACCGCGCCGGTGCTCGCCCCGACGAGTGCCGCGGTGAGGTGCGCGCGCGCACGCCCGAGGCTCGGCGGCCGGTCCTTCGCCATCGCGAGGAGGGTCTCCACCGCGCCGTGCGCGACGAGGTGCAGGCCCACGATGTGGAGGTACATCCCCAGCGCGCCGCAGAGCATCAGGCCCTTCTCGACGGCGGCGGCGTCGCCGGACTTCGCCCGCGTCACCAGCCAGCCGATGGCCGCGAAGAGGTTCGCGTTCTCCGCCTTGGCGAGGCGCATCGCATCCGTCTGCGTGGTGCCCTCGATGCCCGCGCCCACGCGGCGGGCCACGGCCAGGAAGTGGTCCGCGTGCGCATCGCGCCGCACCTCAATCTCGCCGCGCGTGTGCAGCTGTTCGGTCGCGAACGCCCGGATCGTCTCCAGCAGTCCGTAGCGCTCCCCGCCCCCCGTGACGCGCACGAGCCCCTTCTCCACCAGCGACGAGAGTTCGTCGAGGGCGCGCCAGCGATCGTCCTCGGCGTAGCAGACCGCCTCCATCGCCTCGAGCGTCCATCCCTCCTGGAACACCGAGAGCCGCTGCAGCAGGAGCTGCTCCTCGGGCGTCAGCAGCGAGTAGCTCCAGCTGATGGTGGCGCGCAGGGTGCGCTGGCGCAGCGGCAGGTCGCGGTCGCCCGAGTTGAGGAGGTCGAGCGCGTGGTCGAGCCGCTGCAGCAGCGCCGCCGGCTCGAGGATGCGGACGCGGGCGGCCGCGAGCTCCAGCGCCAGCGGCAGCCCGTCGAGGCTGCGGCAGATGCCCGTCACCGCCGCCGCATTCTCCGCGGTGACAGCGAAGCCGGGGCGCACCTTCTCGGCGCGCTGCACGAAGAGCGCGACCGCGGGACAGGCACGCGTGGCGCCGAGGTCCGCGTCCGGCGGCGGCAGTTCCAGCGGCGGCAGCGCCAGCTCGACCTCGGCGCTGATGCGCAGCGGGCGGCGGCTGGTCGTCACGACCTGCAGGGCCGGACAGCGCGCCACCAGCGCCGCGATGTCCTCGGCCGACTCGACCACCTGCTCGAGGTTGTCGAGCACGAGCAGCACGCGGCGGTCGCCGACGAGCGTGGCGAGGGCGTCGAGCGGACCGCGGCCGTGTGCCTCGTTCAGGTCGAGGGCCGCGGCGACCGTGGGGAGCACCTCGTCGGGGTCGGTGACCGACGCGAGCGAGACGAAGGCCGACCCACCCGCGTACCCGGGGCCCACGCGGCGCTGCAGCGCGGAGGCGAACCGCGTCTTGCCGGTGCCGCCGTAGCCGGTGATCGAGAGGACGCGGGCGCCGGCGGCGATCTGCGCGGCGGCGTCCTCGAGGTGTGCCTCGCGTCCCAGCAGCTCCGTCGCGAAGGCCGGGGGCGCCTTGTCGATCGCGGCCACGCGCGGCGTCTCGCCGCTCGCGCCGAAGGCGAGCGCCGGCTTGATGGCGGCGCGCCATTCCTGCAGCGAGCCGAAGCGGTCCTCCGGCTTCTTCGCCATCGCCCGCGCGATCGCCTCCGCCAATCCCGCCGGCAGGTCCGTGCGCGACGTGGCCAGCGAGGGCACCGGATGCGCCGCGTGCTTCACCAGCACCGCCATCGGCGTCGGCGCCTCGAAGGGGGGCGCGCCGGCCAGCATCTCGTAGGTGACGCAGCCGAGTGCGTAGAGGTCGCTTCGCGCGTCCACGTCCTCGCCCGCGCCCTGCTCCGGGCTCATGTAGTGCGGCGTGCCGAGCGAGAGGCCCACCTCCGTGAGTCGCTCGCCGCCGGGGCGCCGCACCGCCTGGGCGATGCCGAAGTCGGCCACCACCGCGTGCCCGTCCTCGAGCAGGATGTTCTCGGGCTTGATGTCGCGGTGCACCACGCCGCGCGTGTGCGCGTGGTGGAGGGCGTCCGCCACCTCGTCGGCGATGCGCAGCGCCTCGTCGGTGGGGAGTGCGCCCGCGCGTTCGAGTCGCGCGCGGAGCGTCTCGCCCTCCACGAAGGGCATCACGTAGAAGAGCACCCCGTTCGCCTCGCCCGAGTCGAAGAGCGGGAGGATGTGCGGGTGCCGCAGGTTGGCGG
>JAOUHR010000474.1 GCA_029884515.1 Gemmatimonadota bacterium | reverse complement strand
TCGGATGTCATGCGCAGATGATACGCCGGGCGGGCGGAACCGGCGAGCGCTGGACCGCACGAGGCTCGCGGCCCACATTCCCGCGCGTGCGCCCCCACCCGAGGACTCCGATGCCGCCACGCTCGTCGCTCCCGCTCCTCCGCACCTCCTTCGCCCTCGTCACGGTCGCGGCCACCGCAGTGCTCCTCGCCGCGCGACCCGGCCTCACGCATGACGGTCGCGCCGCGCGCGAGCACGCGCGCGCGCCGGTCACCATCCGCGCCGGCACGCTCCTCGACGGACGCGGGGGCGCGATGCGCGACGTGCTCGTCACCGTCGACGGGGCGCGCATCGCGCGCATCGCGCCCTTCCGCGCCGGCGACCCCGTGACGTGGGATCTCTCCGCGATGACGCTGCTCCCCGGCCTGATCGACACGCACGTCCACATCGACGCGCACTTCGGCGCCGACGGCCGGGCTTCCAACCGCGGCGAGACGCCGGCGCAGCGCCTGCTCGCAGCCGCGACGAACGCGCAGCAGACCCTCCTCGCAGGCTTCACCACGGTGCAGAGCCTCGGCTCGACGCAGGACGTCACGCTCCGCGCGGCGATCACGGCGGGCACCTATGCAGGTCCGCGCATCATCACCTCGGCCGGTCAGTTCTCCGACACCTCGCGCACGCCGGAGCAGATCCGCGCCTGGGCGCGCGAGACGGCCGCCCGTGGCGCGGACGTGATCAAGATCTTCGCCTCCCGCAGCATCCGCGACGGCGGCGGCCAGACGCTCACCGACGCGCAGATCCGGGCGGCCTGCGGCGAGGCGAAGGCACTCGGCCTCCGCAGCTGGGTGCACGCGCACGCCGCCTCCGCCGTGCGCGCCGCCACGCTCGCCGGCTGCACGGCCGTCACCCACGGCACCAAGGCGACGCAGGCGGAGCTCACGCTGATGGCCGAGCATGGCACCTACTTCGAGCCCAACATCGGCCTCGTGATCCAGAACTACGTGGAGAACAAGGCGCGCTTCCTCGGCATCGGGAACTACACCGACGAGGGCTTCCGCTTCATGGAGGAGGTGATCCCGCGGAACCGTGAGCTCTTCCAGGAGGCGATCCGCACGCCGGGCCTGAAGGTGATCATGGGCACCGACGCCGTCGCCGGCGGCCACGGCCAGAACGCGCGTGAGATCATCTACCGGGTCCGCGAGGCGGGCCAGTCGCCGGACGAGGCGATCCGGGCCGCGACGTCGCTCGCGGCGGAGGCGCTCGCGCTCGGCGACAGCGTCGGCACCGTCGCGGCCGGATACGTCGCGGACCTCGTCGCCGTGGAGGGCGATCCGCGCGTGGACATCACCGTGCTGCAGCGCATCGGGTTCGTGATGCGCGGCGGCGAAGCGGTGAAGTCGCCGCCGCGTGCCGACCGTGCGTCCGGCCCGCGCGCCGACTGGCCCACGTATGGCGGCGACGCGGGCGGACTCAAGTACTCACCGCTCGCCGACGTGGACCGCGCCACCGTGCACCTCCTGCGGCCCGCGTTCACCTGGGAGGCGAAGGAGCAGCCGATCACGGCCTCGGCGGGCCAGAAGCCCGCGCGCCCCGGCCTCTTCCAGGCGACGCCGCTCGCGATCGGCGACACCCTCCTCTTCCCCACGCCGTACAACCGCGTGATCGCGCTCGACGCCGCCACCGGGCGCGAGATATGGTCCTACGACCCGCAGGTGTGGAAGACGTACGGACAACCGAGCAACGGCACGGGCTTCGTGCACCGCGGCGTCGCGACCTGGACCGACGGCCGCTCTCGCCGGGTGTTCCTCAACTCGCGATGGCGGTTGATCGCCCTCGACGCGGCGACCGGCCGGCCCATCCCCGGGTTCGGCACCGCGGGCGAGGTGGACCTCACCGCCGGCCTCTCGCGCACCGTGCGCCGTGAGCACTACACCAACACGTCACCACCCGTCGTCTGGGGAGACCTCGTGATCGTCGGCAACGGCGTGGGCGACCGGCTGATGTACCGCGGCGACCCGCCGGGCGACGTGCAGGCCTTCGACGTGCGCACCGGCAGGCGCGTCTGGCGGTTCCGCACGATCCCCGAGCCAGGAGAGACGGGGAACGAGACGTGGGAGCAGGAGTCGTGGCGCTACATGGGCCACACGAACGTCTGGGCGCCGTTCACGGTGGACAGCGCCCGCGGCCTCGTCTACCTGCCCGTGGGGACGCCGACCGACGACTGGTACGGTGGCGAGCGGCTCGGCGACAACCTCTTCGCCGAATCGCTCGTCTGCCTCGACGCACGCACCGGGAAGCGCGTCTGGCACTTCCAGGTCACGCACCACGGCATGTGGGACTATGACCTGCCCGCG
>JAOUHR010000080.1 GCA_029884515.1 Gemmatimonadota bacterium | reverse complement strand
CAGGTCGGGTCGGATGGCGCCCTCGCGTTCGAGGTGCTGAATCCCGCCGTGACACTCAGGCCCGGCGTGAACAGCCTCTTCAAGGAGGGCGGCACTGCGCTCGTCCTGCATGGTGGCGCCGACGACCACACGAGCGATCCGGCGGGCAACGCGGGTCCGCGCATCGCCTGCGGTGTGGTCACGCACTGAACAGAAGCACACGCCTGATGCGGTTTGACAACCGACAGGGCCGTCCGCAGGTTGCCACGACACTCCTCATGATGCCCCCATCCCCGGTGGAGGTCCACCAGTGAAGTTCATGCTCACCCTCGTCGTCGGCGGCAGCGCACTCGCGCTCGGCGCCGCGCAACTCCGTGATGGTCCGACGGTCGACGCCCAGCCCAACCAGCAGGCGACCGTGCGCTGCCCCACTGGCGTCAATCCGGCGTCGGTCACGCCGGACACCATCCGCGTGCCCCTCGGCGGGAGCATCGACTGGCGGATGCAGGGTCCCGTAACGTCGGATTCGATCATCATCTCGCCAAAGGACCCGGACCAGGCCTGGCCCTTCGCCGGCACGCCGTCGCGTGGTGGCTCGTCGGCGCGCGCATCCAACGCGCAGCGGCGGGGGCAGTACTCGTACAACGTCGACCTCCTCTGCCGGATCAACGGGGTCGTCACGCCCGTCAGGATCGACCCCGACATCATCATCGAGTGACGGGTCGCCGGGTCCGCACCCCCGTATGAGCGCGGACCGCGTCGGGGAGACGCACGCGAGCAGCAGCGCGGGTGCGCCGGCGGGACAATCGAAGTACATCGGACGGTACCGCCTGCTGAGTGAGATCGGCCACGGCGGGATGGGACAGGTGTACCTCGCCGAGCAGACGGAGCCGATCAAGCGCCGCGTGGCGCTGAAGGTCATCAAGGCGGGGATGGACAGCCGCGACGTCGTGGCGCGCTTCGAGGCGGAGCGGCAGGCGCTCGCGCTGATGGAGCATCCCGGCATCGCGAAGGTGCTCGACGGCGGCGTGACCGACCAGGGCCGCCCCTACTTCGTGATGGAGCTGGTGAAGGGCGTGCCGCTCACCGAGTTCTGCGACACGCAGCAGCTCTCGACGCGCGACCGCGTCGCCCTCTTCGTGCGCGTCTGCAATGCGGTGCAGCACGCGCACCAGAAGGGGATCATCCACCGCGACCTGAAGCCGTCGAACGTCCTCGTCACCATCGAGGAGCAGCACGCGGTGCCCAAGGTGATCGACTTCGGCGTCGCCAAGGCGCTCTCGCAGCCGCTCACCGACCGCACGCTCGTCACCGAGGTCGGCCGGCCGCTCGGCACCCTCGCCTACATGAGTCCCGAGCAGGCCGACGGCACGGGCCTCGACGTGGACACGCGCACCGACGTCTACGCGCTCGGCGTGATGCTCTACGAGGTGCTCGTCGGCCGGCTGCCGATGGATCCCGCGGAACTCGGCCCGACCATCTTCCTCGCGCGCCTCGCGATGCGCGAGACGAACCCCGCGACCCCGAGCGCAAGGCTCAGCACGCTCGGCGGCGCGACGGCGGACCTCACGCAGTTCCGGCGGACGAACGTCCAGTCGCTCAGACGGGAGCTGAAGGGCGATCTCGACTGGATCGTGATGAAGGCGATGGACACCGAGCGCACGCGCCGGTACGAGACGGTGAACGGGCTCGCGATGGACCTGCAGCGGTACCTCGACGACGAGCCCGTGGTCGCGCGTCCGCCGAGCACCGGCTACCGGCTCTCGCGCTTCGCGCGCCGCAACCGGGCGGCCGTCGTCGCCGGGTCGCTCGTCGTCCTGACGCTCGTGGCGGGCGCGACCGTCTCGACCATCGGCATGGTGCGGGCGACGCGCGCCGAGGCCGCCGCCCGCCAGGAGGCGGAGCGCACGCGCCAGATCGCCGCCTTCCTCACGACGCTCTTCGAGGTCTCCGATCCGGGCGAGGCGCGTGGCAACTCCATCACCGCGCGCGAGATCCTCGACCGGGGTGCGCAGCGCGTGCGCACCGAACTCTCGGACCAGCCGCTGGTGCAGGCCGGGATGATGGAGACGATGGGCGGCGTGTACCGCGGGCTCGGCCTCTACTCCGACGCGCAGCCGCTGCTCGAGCGCTCGCTCGCCCTGCGGACGGAACGCCTCGGTCCTGACGATCCCGCGGTGCAGCAGGTGGCACTCGAGTACGGCCGGCTCGCCCAGTCGCAGGGGCGCTTCGCGCAGGCCGAATCGCTCTTTCGTCGCGTGATCGACACGCGGGAGCGGACGCGCGGTCCCACCGACACGTCGCTGGCGGCTCCGCTGAGCGGGCTCGGCGGCATGTTCGTGACCCGGGGGCGCGCCGCCGAGGCGGAGTCGCTCCTCACCCGCGCGGTCGCGCTGCGCCCGGCCACGGCGCCGGAGGACATCGAGTTCGCGCGCACGCTGCGCAACCTGGCCTCGTCGTACCTCGCGCAGGCGAAGTACGACGAGGCGGAGCCGCTCTTCCTGCGCACGGCCGCCCTCTTCGAGCGCGTGGGCGGCCCAGACCACCCCGACCTGGGCCGCACGTTCAGCAACCTCGGGATCGTCTACTACCTCCAGGGCCGCTTCAATGATGCCGAGCGCTACTACGTGCGCGCCGAGACGATCCTCGCCAAGTCGCTCGGCCCCGACCACCCGAACGTGGGCTCGATCAACCTGAACCTCGGCGAGATCTCATGGCGTGGCGGCCGGCTCGAACTCGCGGAGGCGCGGATGCGCAAGGCACTCGCGATCTTCGAGAAGCGGCTCGACCCCTCGCATCCGAGCATCGCGACGGCGGAGTACGACCTGGCCAACATCCAGCGTGACCGCGGGAACTACCGGGAGGCCGAGCCGCGCTACCAGCGGGCACTGCGGATCCGGGAGACGACGTTCGGCGCGACGAACCGCGGGCTCGCGGAGGTCCTGCGGGACTACGCGAAGTTGCTCGTGCTCACGGGCCGGAGCGGCGAGGCCGCACGGCTCGAGGCGCGGGCGCGGACCATCGACGGGACGTCGTGAACGCACCGCGCGCCGTCGTCCTTGCGACGCGTGATCGCGTGCTGCCTATTAGGGACACCGGCCCGCTGCCGTGAAGCGACGGCGGCGCCGCGATGCCGCCGGATGGCGACGCCATCCGACTCCCACCGTGTCAGGAGAAGTCGTCATGCGCGCCTCACAGCATCCCCTCGCCCGCCGCGTCTTGGGCGCGGCAGCCGTTCTCCTCGTGTTCGCACCGCTCGCCGCGGTCGCACAGCAGGTGAGCGCCGACGCCCTCAGGCCGCTCACCTTCCGCCACATCGGCCCGGTGGGCAACCGCGTGTCGTCGGTGTCGGGCGTGGTGGGCGACCCGCTCACCTACTACGTGGGCGCGGCCACGGGCGGCGTGTGGAAGACGAGCGATGGCGGCACGACGTGGGCGCCGATCTTCGACGACCAGGAGTCGCACGCTGCCGGCGCGCTCGCCGTTTCCATGTCGGACCCGGCGGTGGTCTGGGTCGGCACGGGTGAACCGCACATCCGGTCGAACGTCTCGGTGGGCGACGGCGTGTACAAGTCGACCGATGCGGGGAGGACCTGGGCCAACATGGGCCTCCGCGCCACGGGTCGCATCAGCCGGGTGGTGATCCATCCGACCAACCCCGACATCGTCTTCATCGCATCGCTTGGCCACGCGCACGCGCCGCAGCGGGAACGCGGCATCTATCGCACCAGGGACGGCGGCAGGACCTGGGAGCAGGTGCTGTTCGTGAACGAGAACGTGGGCGCGTCGAGCCTCGTCATGGACCCGAACAACCCGCGCATCCTGTTCGCCGGCATGTGGGAGGTGAGCGTCAACACCTGGGGCCGCGAGAGTGGCGGGCCGGGGAGCGGCATCTTCATGTCGCGCGACGGCGGCGACACGTGGACCAGGCTCCAGGGACGCGGCCTTCCCCGCCTTCCCGTGGGGAAGATCGACGTCTGCATGACGCCGGCCGATTCGCGCCGCATCTACGCGCTGATCGAGACGGGCGACGGCGTGCCGTGGAAGGGCCAGCCCACGGAGTCGGGCGAGCTGTGGCGGTCGGACAACGGCGGGGAGTCGTGGCGGATGACCACCAACGACCGCAACTTCGGCGGCCGCACCGCCTACTACAACCAGTGCCGCGTCTCCACCGACGACCCGAACGAGGCGTACTTCCTCACCGCGTCGTTCGTGAAGTCGATCGACGGCGGCCTGACGGGCCAGCCGCAGGGTGGCGGGCGGAGCCCTGGCGGCGACAACCACGACATGTGGATCGACCCCCACGACGGCGCCCGCATGATCGTCGGCAATGACGGCGGCGTGGGGATCTCCCGGAACCGTGGCGAGACCTGGCACCGCGTGCAGCTGCCGATCGCGCAGATGTACCACGTGACCGCGGACAACGCGATCCCGTACCACGTCATGGGGAACCGGCAGGACGGCCCGTCGTCGCGGGGCCCGAGCAACTCGCTCTACGGCAACCAGATCGCGCGCGGCGACTGGCATGGCGTCGGCGGCGGCGAGAGCGGCTTCGCCACGCCCGACCCGAAGGACCCGAACATCGTCTGGTCGAGCGCGTCGGGGTCGGGCGCACGCGGCGGCATCGTGGTGCGCTTCAACGAGCGGAACCGCCAGGTGCGCGACGTGGAGGTGTGGCCGCAGAGCACGGGCGGGTGGCCGGCCGAGAGCCTGCTCTACCGGTTCCAGTGGACCTTCCCGCTGCTCATCTCGCCGCACGACAACAACACGCTCTACGTGACGAGCCAGGTGGTGCACCGCACCACGAACGGCGGGCAGAGCTGGCAGGTGATCAGTCCGGACCTCACCACCAACGACAAGAGCCGGCAGAAGATCTCCGGCGGCCTCACGCCCGACAACATCGGCGTGGAGTACTGCTGCGTGATCTACGCCTTCGACGAGTCGCCGGCGCAGCAGGGCGTGTTCTACGCCGGCTCGAACGACGGCCGGGTGCACGTGAGCCGCGACAACGGCGCCAACTGGGTGGACGTGACCGCCAACCTGCCGGGCGCGCCGAAGGACGGCGTGGTGCGCGGCATCGACGCCTCGAAGTGGAGCGCCGGCAAGGCCTACCTCGTGATCGAGGGACACGAGGTCGGCGACTTCAAGACGTACGCGTATCGCACGACCGACTTCGGCCGCACCTGGAAGCCGATCGTGGCCGGCATCCCGGCACACCCGCTGAGCTTCACGCGCAGCATCCAGGAGGACCCGGTCAAGCCCGGCCTGCTCTACCTGGGCACCGAGAACCGCATCTACGTCTCGTTCAACGACGGCGACCTCTGGCAGCCGCTGGTCAACAACATGCCGCCGACGCCGATCTACGACCTGAAGGTGCAGCCACACTTCCACGACCTGCTCGTCGGCACGTACGGACGCGGCTTCTGGATCATGGACGACCTGACGCCGCTGCAACAGATGACGCCACAGGTCGCGGCCGAGGCGGCCCACCTCTTCAAGCCGCGGGATGCCTATCGGTTCCGGGGACGGACCTCCCCGATGGCGATGTCGAACGACATGACCGTCGGGCAGAACCCGGCGTACGGGGCGTCGATCAACTACTGGCTCGGCGCGGCGCCGAGCGGCACGGTCACCATCCGGATCGCCGACGCGACGGGCGCCACGGTGCGCACGCTGACCGGGACCCGCAACCAGGGACTCAACCGCGTCTACTGGGACCTCGAGGACAACGCATCCCTCGCCATCAAGTTGCGCACCACGCCGCTCTACGCCGACTGGGTGGACCTGGGCCCGGACCGCGTGCGCAGCGGCGGCAACGGGATCACGATCCTGCAGCCGCCCGGGACGTACACGGTGTCCCTGGAGGTGGGCGGGCGCACGCTGACGCAGCCGTTGGTGGTGCTCAAGGACCCCAACTCCGAGGGCACGGAGGCCGACATCGCCGTGCAGGTCGCGATGCTCCGCCGGATGCGCACGGACCACGATTCGGCGGCCACCGCGATCAACCGCATCGAGTGGACGCGGCGACAGCTGCTCGACATGGAGGCGATCCTGAAGGACCAGGGCGGCGCCGGCTCCGCGGAGATCCTGCGCGCGAGCGCGGGCCTCACGCAGAAGCTCATCGCCGTGGAGGAGCACCTGACCCAGCTCCGCTCGACGGGCACCGGGCAGGACGGCGTGCGCTACCCGGCGCAGGTCTCCGAACGCCTGCGCTACCTCATCGGAAGCGTGGGCACGGCCGACTTCAGGCCCACCGACCAGGGCGTCGAGGTGCACGCCGTGCTCAAGAAGGAGCTCGACGAGGCACGGCAGAACCTGACCACGATCCTTGCGAACGACCTGCCGGCGCTGAACCGGATGCTGCAGGCGAGGAACCTGCCGGGGATCATCATGGAGGCCGCTGATACGGATCCATAGTCCGGCGCCGCATCGCCTCCGCCCGAGCGCGATGCGCCTCACGCTGCTCCTCCTGCTTGGCGCGGGCGCCTGCACCCGGCCCGACGCGGGGCAGAAGGGAGCGGACGCGGCGGCCGCCGTCGTGGAGATGCAGGCGCCGGTCCTGCCCTTGGCCGAGGTCGCCCGCGCGATCCGGCGCGCGGTGGACTCGGTGGAGGCCTCGCACGAGCGCCTGACGGTGCGCGATCGCGAGACCGTCGCGCACGTCTACGGGGAGAGTGGCTACCTGCCGGTCTGGCTCACGGCGAACGGCGGCCTGCGCGGCGTGGCCGAGGACGCGCTCGCGCTGCTCCGGCAGTCAGCGGACGAGGGCTTGCGCCCGGCGGACTACGACGTCGCGGTGCTCGACAGCGTGAGTGGGCGGATCGCGAGCGGCGGCCCGCCGGTCGTGGACGACATCGCGCGCTTCGAGGCCGTCCTGACGCTGGCCGTGAGTCGATACCTGGGCGACCTGCACGACGGACGGGTCGATCCGCGGCGTGTCGGATTCCATCTCCAGGCGAACATGGATCCGCACCAGATCGTGTTCCTCCTCTCGAGCGCGCTCTCCGAGGGATCGCTCACCGTCGTCGCGCGTGACCTGGCGCCCCGACTCCCGCAGTACGGGGGGCTCCGCGCGGTGCTCCCGAAGTACCGGGAGTTGGCAGCGGCGCCGGAGGAGACGATCCCCGAACTCGCCGCCCTCGCTCCGGGCGACTCATCACTTGGCGTGGCGGCGATCAGACGACGGCTGATCCGACTGGGAGACCTCGCGCCCGGTGAGGAGCGCGACTCGTCGCGCTATGACAGCGTGCTCGTGGCGGGCGTGAGGAGCTTCCAGGATCGGCATGGGCTCGAGGCGGACGGCGTGATCGGCCGGGAGACACTCGCCGAGCTGCGGGTACCCTTGTCCTGGCGGGTCAGGCAGATCGAGTTCGCGCTCGAGCGACTCCGCTGGATCCCCGACCTGGGCGCCGGTCCGCTCGTGCTGGTGAACATCCCGATGTTCGAACTGTCCGCGTGGGACTCGGTGACGCCCACGGCGACGCCGTCATTCCGGACCGGCGTGATCGTCGGCAAGGCCCTCGACACCGAGACGCCGGTGCTGCTCGAGGAGATGCGGTACCTCATCT
>JAOUHR010000473.1 GCA_029884515.1 Gemmatimonadota bacterium | reverse complement strand
TGCGGGGACGCGAGGCCGGTACCCTCGATGAGATGCGCGCGTCCGTCTGGACCGCAGATCAGCTGGCGAGGATCGGTGTCCAGCCGTTCGGCGAGGAAGGCACCTGGTACCAGTGGTTCAACGTGCGGCGCACGCGCATCTCCACCGTCTCCAGCTCGGTGCGGCTCGGCGGGCGGCCCTTCCCGCTCTGGACGGAAGCCACGCCCGCCTCGAACGCCGAGGGCGAGGTGAGCGCGCCGACGGTCTTCCTGGCGGACTGGCGCGATTCCACCATCGACGTGCGGGGGCGCGTGGCGGTCGCGATGCTCGTGCCGACCTCGCAGGGCACACGCAGCACCACCAACACCCCGGAGTACCGCGCCGTCCGGCAGGGGATCTCCATTCAGGCGAACGCGCTGACGCAGCGCGGCGCCGCGGCGGTGATCCTCGTGGCCGATTCGCTCGGGGAGATCGCCTTCGACGGCGTGGCCGCACTCCAGTCCCGCGGCAGCTACACGGTGATCGGGGGCGCCAGTCGATTCGCGCCACCGGCGCCGGGCCGGACTCCGCCCGTGCGCAGCGGGCCGCCGGCTGCGGCTCCGGTGCCGGTCCTCCTCGTGCACCGTTCCGCCCTTGCGCAGCTCCGCGAGGACGGGCAGGGTGCCGAGATCCACATCCGGTCCGAGCGCTTCGACACGCCCTCCGTGAACGTGATCGGCGTGGTGCGCGGCACCGATCCCGCCCTGCGCGATGAGTACGTGGTGTTCAGCTCGCACCAGGACCACGACGGCGCGCGGTTCGCGGTGGACGGCGACTCGATCTGGAACGGCGCCGACGACAACGCGACCACGAGCGTCGCGCTCTTCGCGATCGCACGCGCCTGGGTGCGGCAGCCGGCCAAGCGCTCGGCGCTCTTCATCTTCCACGGAGCCGAGGAGCGCGGGCTGCTGGGCTCGCTCTGGCACGCGGCGCATCCGGTGGTGCCGCTCACGAACATGGTGGCCGTGCTCAACGGCGACATGATGGGGCGCAACAACCCGGACACGGCGTCACTCCTTGGCGTGCAGCCGCCGCATCGGAATTCGACGGCGCTGGTCGAGATGGCGCTCGACGCCAACGCGCGCACGGCGCGATTCGCCCTCGATTCCACCTGGGATCGTCCTTCGCACCCCGAGGGCTGGTACTTCCGGAGTGATCACGTGCCGTACGCGCGGCTCAATGTGCCGGCGCTCTTCTTCACCACCACGCTCCATCCCGACTACCACACGCCGCGCGACGAGCCGTCCCGGATCGACTACGCGAAGCTCACCCGCATGACGCAGTGGATGTACCTCACCGGCTGGATCGCGGCTAACAGCCGGGCGCGGCCGGGGATCGACCCGGGGTTCCGGCTCGAGCGCTAGGGCAGGGACGGGGCGCGCCGGTGCGCCCCGTCCCGTCAGGTCTCGACCCTGCCGGTCGCCCGCCGGCGGCGTCTTGAGGACTTCGAGGCCCGCGTATATCCCGCGCCTCCGCAGCCCGGGACCTCCCATGCGGCACACGCCGGACTGGTCCGCAGGCAGCGACCCCCGTGCGGGCCTGCGTGAGCCCGGCCCTGCGTGTGCGGCGGTGGCCCGAATGTCGTAACTTCAAATGTGTCGCCACTGTAAACCCCACCCGAGGAGAGTACCCATGCGTTCCGTCCCGTTGCTGCTGACCCTGGCCCTCTTGGCTGCCTGCGCCCCCAAAGAAGAGAAGCCCGCCGCCGAGACGGCGCCGCCACCGCCCCCCTACGCCGCCTTCGCTGGCACGTGGGCCACGGCAACCACCATCGAGGGCGTCAAGGATCCGGTGCAGGCGACGCTGACGATCACGGCCGATGGCGCCGGTTCGTCGATGTCGCTGGAAGGCCGTCCGAACATCGCCCTCACCCTCTCCATGTCGGGCGACAGCCTGATCGCCACCTCTGCGGAGTACGAGAGCGTCTTGCGGAAGGGCGTGATGGTCACCACGCGTTCCGCGAACGTGATGCAGGGCGACATGATGATGGGGAGCATGGAGGCCACCTACAAGACACCGGCGGGGCCCGAGCTGGTGAAGGGAACGTCCGAGAGCAAGCGCGCGCCGTAACTGCGGCATGCGAGAGCAGGACGCGGGGCGCGGCTCGGATCGAGCCGCGCCCCGCGTCGCCTTCCGGCATCGCGATCCCGTGTCCTACTCCGGGGTGATCGCCCCCGTCGCCCGGAACTGCCGCGCACTCTCGATCAGGTCGGTGTAGCCGCGGACGCCGTACACCGTGGCGTGTCGCAGTCGGGCGTCCACCCACACATAACCGACCTGCGCGCTGTCCGGGTCGCGCACGAACCGCCACCGGCCCGTCT
>JAOUHR010000472.1 GCA_029884515.1 Gemmatimonadota bacterium | reverse complement strand
GCGAGGAAGACGAAGACGAGCGCCCACCAGGGTGCACTCCGCGCGCTGCCCCCCGCCCGGATGATCCGCGCTTCCACCGGCGCGATGAGCGGGTCGAGCACCGATCGCGCGAAGCGCCCGACGCCGCCGAAGGGGCTCACGTGCTTCGCGCGCACGAGCCAGGCGGTCAGCGCCCCGAGGAAGCTGACCACGAGGATCCCGTTGAATCCCGTGCGCAACAGGCCGCGCACGAAGTCGAGCCAGTTGATGATCATGCCCATCAGGTGGATCCCTTGCGAGTGAAGAGCATGCGGATGGTACCCGGGAGGCCGCCGAGGCGTTCGCGGAGGCCGCGGCCGTGCGCGAGGCGGGTGTAGGACTGGAAGTTCGCGCGCTGCGCCGCGCCCGCGCCGAACCACTGCGGCTGCCGCCAGGTGGCGAAGCGGTCGTCGACGATGGGCGTGGTGTGCACGCACTCCTCGAAGCCCACCATGCCATGCTGCCGTCCGAGTCCGCTCCCCTTCACGCCGCCGTATGGCACATCGGGCATCCCCACCACCGCGATCGAGTCGTTGAGCATCACGGTGCCCGCCTCGAGGCGCCGGGCCACGGAGAGTCCGCGCCTGCGGTCCCGAGTCCAGACGCTGGCCGAGAGCCCGAACCGCGACGCGTTCGCGCGAGAGATGGCCTCATCCGCATCGCGGACCGCCACCACCGGGAGGAGCGGGCCGAAGGTCTCCTCCTCG
Source organism: Gemmatimonadota bacterium (assembly GCA_029884515.1). Classification (GTDB taxonomy): domain Bacteria; phylum Gemmatimonadota; class Gemmatimonadetes; order Gemmatimonadales; family Gemmatimonadaceae; genus Pseudogemmatithrix. Next base: position 1,616 of record JAOUHR010000472.1, on the reverse strand, counting down.
AGCACTCGCATGCCCGGCTCCACCCCCGTGAGGAGGGTGGGCGGGAAGTAGCCGTCGCCCGTGGCCGCGGTGGAGGCCGCCTGTGCCTCGACGCGCGCGCCCTTCGCGGTCGCATCGCGGAACTGTGCGGCGATCGTTGCCACGGCGTGCGGCCGGATCATCGGACCGACCTCGCTCGCCGGCGCGTCGGCCGGTCCCACGTGGAGCGCGCGCACCGCACGGGCCGCGGCATCCACGAACGCCGCGTACGCCGGCTGCTCCACGAACACGCGCTTGGGCGCGACACAGGTCTGGCCGGCGTTCGCGTAGCGCGCCCAGACGAGTCCCGCGGCCGCGTGCTCCACGTCGGCGTCGGCGAGCACCACCGCCGCGTCGCTCCCGCCGAGCTCGAGGGAGCAGGGGATCATCTGCTCGGCGCAGGCGATCGCGACCGCGCGGCCGGCGGTACTCCCGCCGGTGAAGATCACCTTGTCGACGCCGCCGCGGGTGAGGGCCGCGCCGCTCGCGCCGTCGCCCTGGATCACCTGCAGGACACCCTCGGGGAGCCCCGCCTCGCGCCAGAGCTCCTCGAGGATCGCGCCCGAGCCCGGCGTGAACTCGCTCGGCTTGAGGATGGCGGCATTCCCGCATGCGAGGAGCGGGAGCGTGCCAGCGGCCGGGAGGAAGAAGGGGTAGTTCCAGGGTGTGATCACGCCGATCACGCCGAGGGGCCGGCGTTCGAGTCGCACGCGCTTGCGCCACATCGTGGTGCCGGCGGCGCCGCGCCATGAGCTCCGGAAGAACCTCGGGAGCGCCCCCCCGGTCCAGCGTGCGAAGTCGAGCGAGATGAGCGCTTCGGTGGCGAGCGAGTCCACCAGCGGTTTGCCGGTCTCGCGCGAGATGAGCCGGGCGACCTCGTCGCGGCGGCGGTAGAGGACGTCGTGAAAGCGGCGCACGAGCGCGGCGCGTTCGGTAACCGAACGCGCCGCCCATGCCGGCTGCGCGGCGCGCGCCCGCGCGATCGCCGCAGCAACCATCGGGGCGTCGGCGGGGTCGTACCTGCGCCATACCTCACCCGTGGCCGGGTCGCGGGATTCCACCGCACGGCGTGGTGGGGAAGTGACTGTCACACTGTGGGCACTCGACATGCATGGAATGTGACACGCCACGCGCACTTAGGGGTACTGCGACATGTGACGGCACGAACGATGGACGGGGCATTCCCGGGCGAAACGGCGTGGCGCGGAGGGGGAACGGCAGGGCATACTCCCCGCACTTCGCTCATGTCCGACACACGGCCCAACTCCTCCATCGATCCGACGCTCCCGCTCCGCGCCAAGGCGGGGGACCGCCAGGCCTTCGCGCAGTTGGTGGATGCGATGTACCCCCGCTCGCTCCGGTTCGCGCTCCATATGGTGGGGAACCGGGAGGATGCGGAGGAGGCGGTGCAGGACGCCTTCGTGCGGGTCTATCACAGTCTGGGTCGGTTCCGGGACGATGCCCGGTTCGAACCCTGGCTGTTCCGGATCCTCGCGAACCGGTGCCGGAGCCTGATGGAGAAGCGGCGGCGGCACGCGCAGTTGATACAGTACGGCGAGGTGCCCGAGCGTGGCTCCGCGCCGACGGAGACGTCGGAA
>JAOUHR010000471.1 GCA_029884515.1 Gemmatimonadota bacterium | reverse complement strand
GACCGGGCCGACGGCGACACTGCTCAGGATGCGACGGAGACCCGCTCCGTGATGGTGGATTCAGTACGGGCAGTCGTTCAATCCCGAGACCCGCACGGCCAGCACCTCGCGCTCGCGTCGGGAGAGCGGCCCCGGGGCGTGCATCAGGGTGCGGTAGAGCGCGTAGTGCTGTCGCATCACAGCCGGGTGCACGGCGTGCACCTGAATGATGTGGTCGGGGTCGGGGACGCGCTCCTCGGGCGCCAGTGCGGCCGCCGGGAGGTACGGGATGAACGCCACGGTCGTCGCTCCTACGCGCGCGTGACGGCCAGGCGGTAGCCCAGCAGCACGCCGGGCACGAGCGACCCCAGGAACCCGAGGTGGTACCAGAGCGGCATGCGGTCCCAGTACTGGTACTGCACCACCACTCCGATGATGAGCAGGGTGGCCCCGAGGCCCAGGCTGCTGCCGAGCGCGCGCACGCGGTCCACCTTGAAGGTGACCCATCCCGCCACGATCGAGAACAGGATGCTGAGTGCGAGGGTCAGGAGGAGGGTGCCGGTGCCGCTGCCGCTGGCCCCCGAGCCCGGCTCCTGTCCCGGCAGGAACCGCGCGATCATCGCGTTCCCGCCCAGGAACAACGCGGTCCAGACCGCGAACCCGATCGCGATGGAACTGAGGGCACGGAGCATCAGTCGCCTATCGCTGTGGTGCCGACGTCGGGGCGCCCGGCACCACCGGCGCCGCGATCTCCGGAAGGTGGTGCAGCTTGAACAGCTTCCGGGCGTTCTCGTACATGATCTTGTGGCGGTCCTCGTCGGTGAGCTTGAGCTGGCGCACGAAGTCGAGGTACGACTTCATCGAGCAGATCGGCCAGTCGGTGCCGTAGAGCAGGAAGTTGGTGTCACCCGCGTAGAGCAGCACCTCGGCGATCTGCTCCTCCATGTAATCCTCGAACGCCTCCGTGAAGTCGCCGAGCACGAGCCCGGAGAAGTCCGCATACACATTGCTGTTCTTGTAGACCACCTCCATGCAGTCCACCAACCAGGGATTGCCGAGATGGCAGATGACGAAGTTGACGTTCCGGTGGTCCACCGCGACCTCGTCGACCTGGAGCGGGTGGGAATACTTCACCTTGCCGTTGGGGCTGAAGGTGTCGCCCGAGTGGATCATCACCGGGACGCTGAACTCCTCGGCGAGGTCGTACACCACGCGGAGCCGCGGGTCGTGCGGATAGAATGGCTCATAGCCCGGGTAGAGCTTGAGCCCCTTCACGAGGCCGTCCTCGAGGAAGTCGGCGAGTTCGCGGAGGTCACGCTGCTTGTACTTGCTGTAGCTGATGCCGGCCACCACGCCGAGCGAGGGGATCTTCTCCACGGCTCGCACCACCTGCGCGGTGCTCGGCCGCTGCGAGTTCACGAGGTAGCTCGTGAGCACGAGCGAGTAGTCCACCCCGTTGTCCGCCATCTCGGCTTGGAGCTTGTCGAGGCTCTCGTCGAGGGAGACCGCGATCTGGTCGTGATAGTTGTTCAGGTGGACGTGGCAGTCGATGATCATGTGGTGGTGGTCAGGAGAAGTGCCGGCGCCGACCGACGGAGCGGCGGGAATCGAGGGTACGCAACATCGCGCGGAACGCCCGCCGGTCGACGGGGCGGCTCACGCGGTAGATGCGGCGCCAGATGGTGTAGAGGATTCGGCGCAGCTCCTTCACCGGAAGCCGGTCCCGCACGCGCGTGAGGCACTCGTAGTAGAGCACGAACGGCGACGGTTCGTCGTCGTCGTGGAGACGGGGCTGGTAATACTGGAAGTCGAGTACGAGCACCTCGGGGCGGCGGGCTAGCGCCTTGAGCCACGGGTTGCTCGCACTCACCTCACCGATGATGCCATCGAGCGGCCGCTTGGCGATGCGCTTCGCATCGCGCGCGAAGTGGCGGCGGAGCGAGGCACGGAGCCGCGTCCCCGCGCCGCGGGAGCGCGTCCCCTTCTCGACGGCGAGGTAACCGACGACGCCCAGGTTCACGTTGCCAAGGTAGGTGCCCGAGGCCAGGCCGACCACCCGTCCGTCCTCCTCAGCGACGATGAGGTGCCAGACGATGTCGGTGAGCAGCTGGAGCGCCTTCTCGTTGAGGCTGTCGATCCAGTCGCGCAGTCGCACCCGCTCGCCGCGGTGGAAGGTGCGCGAGAGGATCGCGTACGCCTCCTTGAGTGCCGGGTCGTCAGGATCGACGACCTCACGGATCCTCAAGGCCGGAGCCGGCACGGCGCCCGCCTTTCGCGCGGCTGCGCCGGCAGCGCGCCCTCGGCCGGGAGCGCGTGGTGATCGCCTGGAACGCGTGGTAGGACTGGAAGGCATCGCTTACCGGTGG
>JAOUHR010000470.1 GCA_029884515.1 Gemmatimonadota bacterium | reverse complement strand
GTTCCCGACGTCGGGGACGTCGCGCGCGGCGGTGGGATAAAGGTCCCAGTGGGTGCGGCCGACGAGGTTGCCGCCGGCACCGATCGCGAAGAGGAACTCGGTGGTCACGGGATTCAGCGAGACCACGCGCGTGGCCGCGCCCGCGAGCCGCACGGTGTCACCGAAGTCGTCCACGGCGATCACGCGGGCGCGGGACTCCTTCGCGCCCGAGCAGCCGGACGCGGTCAGGATCGCGCACGCCGACGCCAGCACGAGCAGGGCCGCGCTCGCCGGGACCACTGCGCGCGAGCGGCCCGCCGCCGGCGCCGGCGCGGCGAGGTGTGGTCGGTGGTGCTGGGTCGGGCGCGCGTGCGGTGGCAACGAAGGAGGCTCCTGCCGTCGGCGGAGGAGCCCGAGTCACGTCGCGGGACGGTCGGTGATCCGACACGGCGCGAACGCCACCGACCCTCCCCCGAGGGTCCGTCATGTGGCGCGAACGTGAGGCGTCTCCTGGCTCCGGGCCGTCCCGCTCGCCTTCCCGATGCCCCGCGGGGCTCAGTGGCGCTGGTTGAGCGGACGTCGTACGTGGTGCCCGTTACAGTGGCGGGGCCGCGCCGGTCTCACACCGGCTTCCGTGTCCCGCGTTCGCGATCAGTTGTGGAGCGAACCTACCCGAGCCCGTCGCGCTTGGCAAGCACGGCCGAGAGGCGCCCCTTCAGCTGCGCGCGCGCCACGTAGTGCTCGGCGCGCTGCGCCTCGGTGGGGGATGCGATGCGCTCGAAGTTCGCGTCGAGCGCGGCGATGGCGAGCGCGAGCGATTCCGGATCCTCCTCGCGGCGGCGTGCGAGTGCCGCCGGCCCCTTCCGCATGAAGGTCATGCCGAGCCCGAGCAGCATCGCCGCACCCACCGCGGTGACCACGAGCATGAGCCGAAGCGTGCGCGACGAGCCGGCGCCAGCGCCCGGCGAGGAGACCCGCACCACCGCTCCGGCCGGTGCGTTCGAGGCGAGGAAGCGCCGGAAGGTCCGTCCCTCCAACTGCGTCGGTCCGACGTCCGCGAGGCCGCCGCCCGTCGCCGTGCCGTTGGGATCCTCGATGAGGACCTCGAGCACAGGGACCTCGAGGTCGAGCGGATAGGCGATGGGCATCGCGCCGAGGGGCAACTCGTAGAAGAACGAGAGCTGCTTGAGCCCGGGCGCGAGTGGGGCGGTCACCTGCACGCGTCCGTCCACCACGCGCACCGCAGCCGGGGAGACGTCCCCCTGCCCTCCCGTGACGGAGTCCACACCCTCTGGGAGGAGTGCCTCGAACGTGGCACCGTCGCGCCCGCGCGCGACGCGCGTGACCGACGAATCGTTGCTGAGCTCGTAGACCTCGACCACCGTGCGACGGTCGCCGCCGGCCGAGTCGAGCGCCGGGACGATGATGTGCCGGCCACGCACGGTGATCCGCACCGGTGCGCTCGTGGTGTCGTACACGAGCAGCTCGGCGGCGTCACCGCGCACCACGGATTGGCGGAGCGGCGACGTGAAGTACGCGACACCCCCACGATAGTTCGAGACGAAGTAGACCGCCGAGGTGTCGCCGCTCGCGCGATACCGGAAGCGGTATCCGCCGTCCGCGCGCGTGCGCACCGAATCCACGGGGCCGGCCGCGTCGGCGCCGACGCGATGGAGCACCACCCACACATCGCGCACGGGGATCGGGGCGTCGCGACCCGGGCGCACCACGCGGCCCTCGATGACGCGTTCGGCGCCCGCTGTGGCCGGCGCGCCCGACCTGCCCTGTGCGCCAAGCGGCGAGGCAGCGGCGGCCGTCAGGGAGGTCACGAGTGCTGCGACGACCGCCGCGCGCCGGCTCACGGCGTGAAGCGCCCGAAATCCTCCGGACGGAGCTGCGCGAGGTGCCGCTTGAGCTCCTCGCCCGAGAGATGGTCGTCCTCGCCCCCCGCCCGGGCGTCCCCCGGCTTGAACTCCTCCTCGGCGTCGTCCGAGAACAGCGACTCGGCCACGAAGATCGGCGCCTGCAGCCGCAGCGCGAGGGCGATCGCATCGGAGGGGCGCGCGTCCACGATCACCGGTTGCCCTCCACGCGTCAGGTGCAACTCGGCGTGGTAGGTGCCGTCTTGGACGTGAGTCACCTGGACGCGGCGCAGGAGCCCACCGAGGCCGAGCACGATCTGCTGCGCCAAATCGTGCGTCATCGGCCGTTCACGCTTCACCCCGTTGATGTGCGCGGCGATCGCCTCCGCCTCCGGGCGGCCGATCCAGATCGGCAGCGCACGCTCCCCCGCCTTGTCCTCGAGCACGACCACGAAGGCCGAGGAGGAGGCGTCGAGCCCCAGGCGGGAGACGGTCACCTCGACCAT
>JAOUHR010000079.1 GCA_029884515.1 Gemmatimonadota bacterium | reverse complement strand
CCGCTGCGCGGGCAAGTCGAGGGACGCGGTCGTGAGGACGGCGAGCGCGAGGACGATCGGGCGGAGTGACATCGGGTGGCCTGCACCGAGGCGGGAAAGGGGACGCCGGCGAATATACGCGTTCCGCTTCGCGCGGCATCTCCCCCATGCCGCGGACAAACGGAGCTAGCGCCGGTACCACGCCTCGCGGAGCAGCCGCGCGTGCAGCAGCGCGCTCATCTTCGCCGTGCCGGAGGCCGACGGGTGCACCCCGTCGCTGACGTAGTCGGCGCGGTCGTAGCAGACGCCTCCCCCGTTCGTGGGTCCGCCGCCGCAGGCCGGCGCCCAGAGATAGGGGCCCCACCCGTACCACACGCCCTCGACCGCGGCGTGGTCGCGGAGCCAGCCGTTGAGCGCGTGGCCTTCCTCGTAGCTCAGCGGTTCGCCGCGCCCGGCACTGCCGGCGAAGCCGCCGTAGCTCCGGGAGGAGGTGTAGACCGCCTGCACCGCGGGGAACTTCGCGCGCACGCGGCCGGCGAAGGCGTCGAGGTTCCGTCCGAAGTTCTCGTAGTCGCTGCCCGCCGCGGGGTAGACGGGAAGGGCGGCGCCGCCCGCGCCCGTCGTGAACTGGTCCGCCGCCTTGTGGTAGAGCACGCGTACCTGGTCGAGCCGCAGGCCGGCGGCGGGGAGCTTCCGGGCGACGCAATCGTCCCAGAGCGTCGCGTCGTACAGCGTGTCGATCCAGCGCTCGATCGCGTGGCCGCCCACGGCGCAGTTCACCACGCGCACCGACGGGTCCACGGCGGCGGCGTACTCCGTCGTCACGCGGCCGATGAAGTCGGCGCACTCCTGGTTCGCGTTGCTCATGCCGACGCACACCACGCCCACGAGGCCGTCCACGGCGGTGACGGCCGGCGCGCCGGTATCGGTGAGGCGGAGCGGCAGGCCCTTGTAGGTGGCGGGCTCGCCGGCCGCGCTCGCGCGATCCAACGGGAAGGGCTGATCGGTGTCCGCCAGCCCGGCTGGCTGGTCACCGGGGGCCGTGAAGAGCGAACAGCTGAGGCTCGTGGCCAAGCTCGACGTCAGGAGCAGTCGCAGGGTGCTGGGGAACGCGTACCGCATCGTGGTCGCTCGCTGGCTTGTGGGAGGTCACTCGACTGGCAGACGTCCAGGTGGGCACCTCGTTAACGCGTTGTGCGCCAGGTCACGTCGTCATCGGTCGCGCGCTCGCTGGCTCAGGCGCCCCCGCGCGGACGCGAGAGCGCGACGAGCAGACTCGCGGTCGCCAGGCAGATCCCGAAGCCGCCGGCGACCATCCAGATGCCGGCCGCGGCGGTCGCGCCGAAGATGTACGCGGTGCCCCCGGCGAGCAGCGTGGAGACCACCAGGATCACGACCGACTGGCGGGTCACCTCGCGGCGCGAGCGCCGCCGGCCGATCCCGCCGACCAGCACGCCAATCGCGAAGAGCGTCGCGGCGAACGCCATCCACACGCTGCGCGCGTCGGAGCCCGTGCTGAAGAAGCGGATGAGGCCGAAGCCCATTGGAACGGCGCCGAAGAGCGCCGCCAACCCCAGTACCACGCGCTGGCCGCCTGAACGTCTCATGTCGGATCCTCCTCGTCCTCGGGCTCGTCAAAGTGGGTCCACGGCGTCAGCAGCGTCCTGAACCAGCGGCCGATCGTCTCGTGCACCGTGGGCAGTCCGGCGGCGCCACTCCGCCTCGCCAACGCGGCGAACGGCCAGAGGAGCAGGTAGGTCACTCCCAGCAAGACCATCGTCGGCGGCCAGAGCACGATCGCGACCGGGACCAGCACCAACACGAGCGGCGCCATGAACATGCATGGGCCGAGCAGCAGGATCACGGACGGTCGGGAGCGGGTGGCGCCATGCGGTTGAACCTCGCTGCCGGGCGGGGCCGATGGCAAGCATCAGATGACACCCGGATGTCAGGCGCGAGTGTATCTATCAGGAGCGCGTTCCGATTCCACCATCACGGACCCTCCCGACCGATGACCTCGATCCCGCGTCTCGCCACGACCACCCTCGCGGCGATCCTGCTCGGTTCGCTCGCCGTCCAGGCCGCACCGCTCGGCGCCCAGCAACGTCCGGCGACCCCACGCCCGACGTTCGACTCCAGGGGCGTCGGCGACACGTCGATGTTCGCGCCGCTCCCCGGGCGCGTCGGCAACATCCATCGCGCCGGCTCCGGCGCGCCCGGCGCGCGGTACTGGCAGCAGCGGGCCGACTACGACATCAGGGCCACGCTGGACACCGGCGCCAGGACGCTCCACGGCGAACTGACCCTCACGTACACCAACCATTCGCCCGACACGCTGCGCTTCGTCTGGCTGCAGGTGGAGCAGAACGCCTTCCGGCCCGGCTCGCTCAACTCGTACGTCTTCCCGCCCACCGCGCGCTTCGGCGGCCGGGACTTCCCCGGCGGCGACAACATCGAGCGGCTCGAGCAGGTGATGGGCACCGCCACCGCGCCGGTACGGACGAAGCTCGCGTCGCGCACCGAGGGGACCATGATGAAGGTGGACCTTGCCGCGCCACTCGCGCCGGGCGCCGTGGCGACGCTCGCGATCGCATGGAACTTCGAGGTGCCGGAGCACGGCGCCGACCGCATGGGGCGCGATGGGGCGCTCTATGAGATCGCGCAATGGTATCCGCGCGTGGCCGTCTACGACGACCTTCGCGGCTGGAACACCGAGCCCTACCTCGGGCAGGGCGAGTTCTACCTCGACTACGGTGACTTCCAGCTCGCCATCACGGTCCCCGCGGGCTACATCGTCGCCGCGACCGGGGAACTCAGGAACCCGCGCGAGGTGCTGACGCCTGCGCAGGTGGCCCGGCTGGCGGCGGCCGCCCGGTCCGACACCACGGTCCACATCATCACCGCCGCGGAGCTCGCGAGCGGGGCGGCGCGTCCCACGAAGACGGGCACGCGCACCTGGCGCTTCGCGGCCGCGAATGTCCGGGACGCCGTCTGGGCCGCGTCGCCCGACTACCTGTGGGACGCCTCGAGCTGGAACGGCCACATGGCCTTCGCCTACTACCGCCCCAGCGCGACCGAGACGTGGAAGGAGGCGGCGGACATGTCGCGCATGTCGATCATGGAGTACTCCGAGCGGTGGTTCCCGTACCCGTGGCCGCAGATCTCCGCGGTGGAGGGGCCGATCAGCGGCATGGAGTACCCGATGGTCGCGATGGAGACGAAGAGCGAGGACAAGTACGACCTCTACAACGTCGTCACGCACGAGATCGGGCACATGTGGTACCCGATGATCGTCGGCTCCAACGAGCGGATGCACATGTGGCAGGACGAGGGGTTCAACACCTTCATCAACTACTTCTCCGAGGCGCGTCGCTATCCGGAGAAGGGCGACTATGCCGCGCGCGTCCGCTTCGACCGCGACTCCACCGTCGGGCGGTTCATGCAGGCGGGGATCGACGGGCCGCTCGAGATCAACCCGGACCGCATCAACCCGCGCTACCTGGGCGAGAACGCCTACGTGAAGACGGCGGTCGGCCTCGCCCTGCTGCGCGAGGAGATCCTCGGCCCGGCCGCGTTCGACGACGCCTTCCGCGAGTACACGCGCCGCTGGGCGTTCAAGCATCCCGCGCCGGAGGACTTCTACCGGACGATGGAGGATGCGGGCGGGCGCCGGCTCGACTGGTTCTGGCGCGAGTGGTTCCTCGAGAACCCGCACTTCGACCAGGCGATCGACACCACGCTGAGCCGGCAGCACGGCGACACCACCGACGTCATCGTGCGCTACGCCAACCGCGCGCGCGGCGTGCTGCCGCTCCGCGTGCGGATGACCTTCTCCGACGGCACGCGGCAGGACTTCGCCTATCCCGCCGAGGTCTGGAGCCCCAACACGACGACCTACGTGCGGCAGTACCAGTTCACGGGCAAGCAGCCGGTGCGGATCGAACTCGACCCCGACCACCGGCTGCTCGACCTCGACCGCACGAACAACGTCTGGGGTGCGCCGCCCGTGGTGCCCTGACCGCGGGCGCTAGGCGATCCAGCCCTGCGCGGCGGCCCGCCGCGCGAGGAGCACCAGCGCGATCGAGATCAGGAGCACGACGCCCTGCATGACGACGGCGACGGTCTCCACCTGCGCGGTGCCGCTCATCAGGAAGATCGAGATGTCCTGCACGATCACGCCGACGAGTGAGAGCGCGAGCACCGGCACCGCCCAGCGCTTCTTGAGGATCAGCGCGAGCGACCCCGCAGCGCCGAACCAGACCGCGACGGCGGTGGCCCCCACCGACCAGGCGGGACGCGCCGCGTGCATCGCCTGCTGCGCCTCGGTCACCTTCGCGATGTCGTCCGGCGTGAGCATCACGTCGCTCAGGTAGGCGAGGCAGCCGACCAGGTTCCAGAGCAGCGCGACGACGGCGACGGGGACGAACCACTTCGGGGCGTTGTCCATCTGCTGGCACTCCGGGTGTGGGTGGGCGTGGAGGGGGGAGGGTCCTAGGCCGAGGACGCCGGCTTCCTCGGCATCTCGATCCCGTACGCCTTCTCGCTCCCCTCGTCCACGAGGAGGTAGGTGAGGAGCGTGCCGGGGAACCCGAAGATGAAGGCGATGATGCGCCAGCCGGCGCTGGCGCTGCCCTGCGCCCGCATCGCCGTGTACGAGAGGTTCGCGAAGATCCAGACCGCCGACACGCCGCCGGTCGACGCGGCGTCCTGCGTGTCGGCGAGCGCGACAGCCGGCGTGCTGGCGAGTGCGACGAGCGCCTGCAACATGCGGATCGGGATTCTCATCGGTGGTCCTCCTGTGGTCAGCGTTCGTCCTCCAGGGGCGGCAACGGTGTCGCCGCCGGCGCCCCCGCGCGCAGCGCTCGCATCGCGCGCCGCAGCCGCAGCGCCGCGAGCCCCGACGCGACGATCGCCGCCCCGCTCGCTGCGAAGATGCTCAGGCCTGCGAGGATCGCCACCCCGCCGGCGATCGACGCGGCGAGCGCGGTCTCGCCCACCGCGCGCCAGAGCGGCGCGTCGCGCAGGAAGGTCCAGGCGAGCACCGGGCCGAGCACGAAGCCGTGCGCGAACCCGATGCCCTTCGCGAAGGCGTAGAACGAGATCGTGTTCGCGTCGAGCTTGAACGGGGAGCCGGTCGCGATGTCGATCGCGGCCATGATGAGGCCGCCACCGGCGGCTCCCGCCACGCCGCCGGCGATCGCGACGATCCCGGTCACCACCAGGGCACGGCGATTCACTTGGCGCTCCAGTGTCGAGGGAGGATGGTCAACGTCCCGGTGCTAGTCGCCGGCGAGGAAGAAGACGAGCAGCCAGCGCCCGTCGCGGCGCTCGAAGCCCGCGCGGTGGTCCACCGGGCTCCGGATCGATCGCGCGGCGACGAACGCCGTGTCGCCGTTCGCGAGGGCGACCATCCTCCAGTCGGGGTCGCCCGTGTACGGACCGGCGCGCACGATGTCATACGAGAGCACCGCGAGCGCCGCGCTCGCCGCATCGGGACGCGCGCGCACCACCACGTTCGAGTCGCGGACGATCAAGAACTCGAACGCGTCGAGTGAGTCGGGGAGCGCGTTGAAGGTCCAGGGCGCGTAGAACGCATCGGGGCCGGCGAACCGGCCGCCATGCCGCAGCACGTCGTCGAGCTCGCGCCAGAGCTCGGTGTCGGGCGCCTCGGGGCGCCACACCCGGCGGAAGCCGTCGAGGTCGTCGTTCTCGCCGAACGAGCTCTTGATCCCGGGCGCCAGCACGGCGAAGAGCGCCGTGGTGTCCCGCCGCGCGACGACCCGCAGGAGGCTGTCGCGGAAGGCGACGAAGCCCGGGTCGCGCAGGGCCTCATCGACCGGGTACGCCTTGCCATGGGAGATGATCGCGGGCGCTGGCGCCGGCGCGCCCGTTGGCGCGGCGAGCGCGACCGAGTCCGGCGGCGAACCTGCGGGAGACCCGGTCACGGACGCGGTGTCCGCCGGTGCGGGCGTCTCCGCGGGTCCGCACGCCAGCGCACCAGCTGGCGCGGCCGCGAGCACCACCACGAGCACCACCACGAGCGGCAACCGCGTCTGGGATCCATCGTGTGCTCGTCTCACGCGAGACCTCGGGAGGGAGTCAGGAGTCGGGTGCGATCGGCACGTGTCCACCGCCGCGGATGCGAGGCCGGCCAGCGCGGGTGTCGACCGGCCGCCGGTTCGTCGTCCGCGCGCCGAGGTCAATGATCACCGTGAATCCCTCGCGGGCAAGGAGATCGCGCAGATCCGTGCTGCGGGTGGCGCCCGGACGGGCGCGCCTGCATGCCCCACCGGCCGTGTGCGGACTCAACGGGAACGCACGCAGCACCGGTACTCTCCTCAGCCGCCCCGCCGCCCCGACTTGGCCGACGTCGCCTGCGGCTTGACCCGCGGCGGCGCGACCGGCGGCGGAGGCGCGGCCTTCAGCGCGTCGCCGCCGGGGACCTTCTTCTGTGGCTTGTGTCCCGAGAAGTCGGGGACTGCGGTGCGGTGCTTCTTCGCCATGGGTCCCTCCCGTCCGTCAGTGTTGGATCGTGACATCCCGCCCGCCCGCGGCCGCCGCTAGGCGCGGAGCCGCGTCCACAGGAAATAGAGGGCGGGCAGGACCACGAAGCCAAGGGCCAGGAGCCGCCTCCGGCCGAGCGCTGCCACCGCCCCCTCGAGCCGCCTTCGGTCCTCGCCCGCGATGCCGCCTTCGCTCTCGAGCAGGCGCCGGGTGTGCCGCAGGCCCCGGCCAAGCCGCACGAACTCCACGGCACCCACGGCGGCGAGCGCCGCGAAGAGGATGACATCCATCGGGTGAATGATGGGCTCGATGCCGCCCGAAGGGAATGAACGATGTCGCGCGAACCCACGGTGCCCAGTTTGGTGACGATGTCTCGGATCGCCTCGTCCACCACCGGTTGACCATCGACGTCGGTCGGAGTCCCGCATTCCGGTGATGAGTCGTCGTGAGGGGCCAGAGGGAGACTCTCTCCTGGTCGTATCACGTTGTGCGTGCACACCTCGACATGTGAAGAATGGTGCGCATACTGCGGCGTAGCGAACCTGAACGCCGAACACCTTCTAGTCAGCTGGAGCGAGTCATGAGGAGAATCAGCCTGCTGCTGGCAGCCGCGGTGGTGATCGTCAGTGCCGCGCGCGTCGCGGATGGCCAGCAGGCGGGACCCCAGCGCGAGCTCGTCGCGACCGCGGAGAACGTGACCGCGGCGAAGTCCCCATCGCGTCGCTCGAGCGCGAACGCGGTCCAGCCCGGCGACACGGTTCGCTATCGCCTCACGTTCACGAACCTCCGGCCCGACTCCGTGCAGAACGTGCAGTTCACGGATCCGGTGCCTGCGGGTCTGCGGTACGTGGCCGGGTCCGCGCGTGCGAACCGCCCGAACGTCCTCGTCGAGTTCTCGATCGACAGCGGGCGGACGTACAGCGAACGGCCCGAGGTCGAGGTCGTGATCGATGGCAGGAAGGAGCGGCGCCCCGCGCCGCCCGGTTCCTACACCAACGTGCGCTGGAGCGTGCGTGGATGGATCCGGTCGAACGCGCAGGTCACCGCTGAGTTCGACGCGCAACTCCCCGCGGCGACTGGCGCTGCGGTTCCCCAGTAACCGAGCACGGAGCCCACGATGTCCACGCGCATGCAGTCCCGGC
>JAOUHR010000078.1 GCA_029884515.1 Gemmatimonadota bacterium | reverse complement strand
GCCGTGGCCGAACGCCGGCGTCGCGACCGCCAGCCTCTGCCCGAGGATCACGGCGAGAACGGCGAAAACCAGCAGCCCCGCCAGGTGAAGGGGGTGCTGCCAGGCCGGATTCTCGGGCGCTTGTGGGTGAACTCGCTGCGTCATGACGGTCCCAGGTCGTCGGCCCGAACATCGGTGCGCCCCCATGGCAGCGGGCGGTGTCCTCGACCAACATGACGATAATGCCCCAGCGCATCCCGACTGTCGAGTGCCAACTCCGGATCGGCGCGAGGGAGCGCGTTGGTGCAGATGTGGGAAGCGGGTAGTCTCCTTCCCTACGTCCTGCCCCACGCCGACGGATCCCGCTATGACGCCCGCTCCCCCGGACGCGGTCAATGCCTTCCTGCTCGCCGCCACGGTGCCGCGAGCGGGGGCGCACCCTGACGGGGACGTCGCCCGCGCCGACCAGATCCGCGCGGCGTACCCCGGCGTCGCCACGTCGAGCGTCCACGCTGCCGCGGTCCTCGGCGATGCGGCGGCGGTGGAGCGCTTCCTCGCGGAGGATCCGGCTACGGCCACCGAACCGAGCGGCCCGCACGGGTGGGATCCGCTCACCTACCTCTGTTTCTCCAACTTCCTGAAGCTCGACCCGTCCCGGTCTGCGGGATTCGTCCGGGCGGCCACCCTCCTGCTCGACGCCGGTGCGCACCCGAACACCGGCTTCTTCGAGCCCGGACACGCGCCGGAGCCCACCTTCGAGAGCGCGCACTATGGCACTTGCGGCGTCGCCCACCACGCCGCGCTCACGGCATTACTCGTCGCGCGCGGCGCCGACGTCAACGACGACGAGGTTACCTATCATCCCGCGGAGGGGTACGACAACGCCGCCCTCGGGGCGCTTGTCGCGAGCGGACGGCTCACCGCGGACAGCCTTGCCACGCTCCTGCTGCGGAAGATCGACTGGCACGACGGCGCCGGCGTCCGCTGGCTCCTCTCGCACGGCGCCGATCCGGCGCGGCCCTCGCGCTGATCGCGCAACGCGCTGTTCCACGCCCTCAGTCGCGACAGTGCCCTCGAGACCATTGCGGCGCTCCTGGACCACGGCGCCGACGGTGCGGAGGGTGTGCGTGCCATCGCGGAGGCGGATCCGGCGGCCGCCCGATTCCGTCGCCCGGCTCCTCGTCGCGGGCGCGACCCCGGACGGCATCGTGATCCCCACGGGCTATGACGCGATCGACGCCCTGCTCAGCGCGGGCTCCGCACGGTGACGCCGCCGAGTTCGCGGAACGCCATGCGCAGGCCGTGCAGCGTGAGGTCGGGTTCGATCGCCTCGATCTCGGTGCAGTGGGGCTCGATCACCTCGGCGAGCCCGCCGGTGGCGACGACCTTCGGCACCTGCTCGCGCGGCCACTCCTTCTTGATCCGGCGCACGATCCCGTCCACGCTCTCCGCGGCGCCATAGACCACCCCGGCCCGGATGCACTCCTCGGTGCGCGTCCCGATCACCTTCTGCGGGGCGACCAGCTCCGTCGCCGGCAGCTTCGACGTGCGCCGGAAGAGCGTCTCCGCCGAGGTGCGGACTCCCGGCTGGATCACGCCGCCCAGGAAGACGCCATCGGCGGTGATGCAGTCGTACGTCGTCGCGGTACCGAGGTCCACCACGATACAGTCCATCCCGTACATGCGGCTGGCGGCGAGCGTGTTGATGATGCGATCCGCCCCCACCGTCATCGGTTCGTCCACGGCGAGCGTGATGCCGAGCTTCGACCGCGCATCCACCACGATCGCGGGCTTCCCGGTGAGGCGTGCCGCGGCCTCGGCCAGCGCCTGCGTGGCGGCGGGCACCACCGACCCGATCGCCGCGCCGGTGACGGCCGCCGGCACGAGGTCGGCGGAGAGGATGAGGCTGCGCAGCAGGAGGAACACCTCGTCCGGGGTGCGCGCCGCGTCGGTCGTGACGCGCCAGTGCTCCACCACGCGGTCCTCGTCGCAGAGGCCCAGGGTGGTCTCGGTGTTCCCGACGTCAACGACGAGCAGCATCGGCGCGGTCCTCCGGGTGTGGGGAACGGGTGGTCATCCTGCGGCGAACACGAGCGAACCGGTGCGGTGTGCGCGCACTCCGCCGCTGGTCTCGAGGAGCAGCTCGCCCGTGGGCGAGATCCCACGCACGAGCCCGGGCGCGGGCTCGGAGACGCGGTGCCCCACCGCGAGGTCGCGTCGGGCGAAGGCAGCGAGCTCGTCGGGGCGGAGCGCGCCGCTCGCGAAGGCGGCAGCCCGGATCGCGGGCACGGCTTCGGCGAGCACCTGCTCGGGGTCCGCGGCACGCAACCCGATG
Source organism: Gemmatimonadota bacterium (assembly GCA_029884515.1). GTDB lineage: Bacteria > Gemmatimonadota > Gemmatimonadetes > Gemmatimonadales > Gemmatimonadaceae > Pseudogemmatithrix. Next base: position 5,324 of record JAOUHR010000078.1, on the reverse strand, counting down.
GCCGCGGTGACGTCCGCCGGCGGCGTGAGGTTGATCCCGAGGCCGATCGCGACCCAATCCGGCCGGTCGCCTCGCCACCGTGCCTCGATGAGCACGCCGGCGAGCTTGCGGTGCCCGACGAAGAGGTCGTTCGGCCACTTGAGGCGCACGGGCCCCACCGTCCAGCGTTCGAGCACCGGAGCCAGGTGGAGTCCCACGCGGAGGGAGAGCACGTCGAGCCCGTCCGACGCCCGGGGGCGTTCGATGGCGGTGAGCCAGAGTCCGGTGCGCGGCCGCGAGGTCCACGCCCGGCCGCTGCGGCCTCGCCCCACCGTCTGTTCCTCGGCGATGACGAGCGTGCCCGCCGGCGCACCCTCGGCGGCCAGCGCATGCGCGAGGTCCATGGTGCTCGCCACGCGGCGCTCCGCGACCACGCGCGGCACGCCGAGCACGCGCGCGAGCGCCTCGGGCGCGTGGCCGAACCAGCTCACCACCCCCCCCGCGTGGCGATGAGCACCAGGATCACGGCGCCGAGCGCGAAACGGTAGAGGGCGAACACGCCGTACGAACGCCGCGCGACGTAGCGCAGGAGGACGCTGATCGCGAGCCAGCCGGACACCGCCGACGCGAAGACGCCGACGATGAGCGGTGCCGTGAACCCCATCTCGGCGACGGCGTGCGGCACCTTGAGGATCGCGGCCGCGAGGATAATCGGCATCGACATGAGGAACGAGAAGACCGCCGCCGACTCGCGGTCGAACCCCAGCGCGCGCCCCGCCGTCATGGTGGAGCCCGAGCGAGAGACCCCGGGCACGAGCGCAAGCACCTGCGCGAATCCCACGACGAGCGCGTCGCGCCAGGTCATCGCGTCGATCGCGTGGATCCGCCCGGCCCGCGCGTCCACGATCCAGAGCACGGCACCGAACCCGATGAGGGCGATGGCGGTGATGATCGGCGCGCGGAACACGGTCTCGGCGAGATCGTTGAGCAGCATGCCGGCGATGCCGGCCGGGATGGTCGCGATGATGATGTACAAGGCGCGGCGGGACCGGTCGTCCACCGGCTTGCCGTTCCGAAGGAGCGTGAAACCGCCAAGCGCCAACTCGCGCCATTGCGCGCGGAAGTACCAGAAGAGCGCGACGAGCGTGCCCACGTGCAGCGCGAGGTCGAAGCCGAGACCGGCGGGCTCCCAGCCGAACACCCAGGGCGTCAGCGCGAGGTGCGCGGAACTCGAGACGGGCAGGAACTCCGTGAGCCCCTGGAGCGCGCCGAGGACGAATGCCTGGAAGATGGTCAGTTCGTGCATCGGCGAAAGCTAACGCCGCCCCGCGTCGCCGCCGCATCGTGTGGCGGGACGTTCCGAGCAAACTACCGCACCTGCGCGAGCGCCTCGGCGTAGAGGGCCTCGTAGCGGACCACGACGTCGGCGGTCGCGAAGCGGGCGCGCGCATCCTTGGCAGCCGCCGCGCTGGCCACCCGCCAGCGGTCGGGCGCGAGCAACCGCACGACCGCGGCGGCCATGCCGTCCACGTCGCCCACCGGCAGGAGCGCACCCGTCACGCCGTCCTGCACGACCTCCGGCAAGCCACCGTTGTTGGAGGCCACCACGGGCACGCCGCTCGCCAGCGCCTCGAGGGCGCTCAACCCGAAGCTCTCGCTCTCCGACGGCAACAGGTAGATGTCCGCCGCCGCCAGCAGCGGCGCCACGTCGTCGATCTTGCCGAGGCACCGCATGTCGCCGAGCACGCCGAGGTCGCGCGCGAGCTCCTCGGCGACACGGCGATCCGGCCCGTCGCCCACCAGCACGAGCACGCTGGGGACCTGCTCGCGCACCTTGGCGAAGATCCGCACCACGTCGGTGAGTCGCTTCACGGCGCGCATGTTGGAGATGTGCATCAGGATCTTCTTGTCACCGCCGAGCTCGCCCCGCAGGCCATTGGTGTACCGGCTGCGCGAGAACTCCTCCGGATCGACGAAGTTGGGGATGACGTCCACGCGACTGTTGCCGCATCCGAAGGCACGGATGGTCTCCGCCTTGAGCCACTGGGACACCGAGGTGATGCGGTCGGAGCGCTCGATCGAGAAGCGCGTGATGGCATGGTACGAGTGGTCCTGTCCGACGATGGTGATGTCCGTGCCGTGGAGCGTGGTCACCACGGGGAGCGCCCGTCCCTGCTCCTTGAGCATCTCCTTCGCGATCCAGGCGCTCGTGGCGTGCGGGATCGCGTAGTGCACGTGCAGGAGGTCGAGTCCCTGCGAGAGCACCACGTCGTGCATGCGGACGGCCAGCGCGAGGTCGTACGGTGGATACTCGAAGAGCGGGTACTTCCCGATGTCCACCTCGTGGAAGTGCACGCGCGGCAGGAAGTGCGGGAGGCGGAAGGGGTGCTCGTACGTGATGAAGTGCACCTCGTGGCCACGCGCCGCGAGCGCGATCCCAAGCTCGGTCGCGACGGCGCCGGAGCCGCCGTACGTCGGATAGCAGGTGATGCCGAGTTTCACGCGTCCACTCCCTCGAAGAGCCAGTCGACGGCCCGGCGCGTCGCCGCGGGATCACCGGGATCGAGCCGCCGCACGGCCAGCTCGTCGTCGAGTTGATTACGGAACCAGGTGCGCTGGCGTTTGGCGTATTGGCGGGTGCGCACGAGCACCTGCTCGCGCACCAGCGCCCGATCGCGCTTCCCCTGCACGAGGTCACGTATCGCCTGGTACCCGCAAGCGTTCCACGCGGGCGCATCGCTCGGGACCCGCGCGGTGAGGGCGCGCACCTCCTGCTCCCAGCCGGCGTCGAACATCGCGTCCACCCTGGCAGCCAAGCGCCACTGCAGCGCCGCCCCCGGATCGACCACGAGCCAGCGCGCCCGGCGGGCCGGCTTGCCCTTCCCGCGGGCGTGCCAGTCGCTGATCCGGGTGCCCGTGAGCAGCGCGACCTCGGCGGCGCGGAGGAGCTGGGTGCGTCCGAGGTGCGCTCGCGACGGATCGAGCTGCTCCACTCGCCGGCGCAGTTCGGCCGTGGCGACAAGGGCGAGCTCCTGTTGCAACGCCGTCCGCCGCGCCGGGTCCATCGCGGGCTCGTCCGCGAGCGGGGTGACGAGGGCGCGGAGCCAAAGCCCCGTGCCGCCGACGAGGAGCACCGGACGCCCCCGGGCCCGCTCCTCCGCGATCCACGTCGCGGCCGCTGCGGCCCAACGGGCCGCGCTCCAGCGCTCCTCCGGATCCGCGACATCGATCCCCTCATGCCGCACCCGCGCGCGCTCAGCCCCGGTCGGCTTCGCCGTGCCGATGTCGAACCCGCGGTAGATCTGCCGCGAGTCGGCGCTCACGATGGTCGCGCCGAGGCGCTCGGCGGCCTGGAGCGCCAGCGCCGACTTCCCCGCTCCCGTGGGACCGGTGATGATGCGGAGCGGCTCAGCGCCGGCCGAAACGCCGGTCGAGCTCATCCCAGCTCAGCTGGAGGATCGTGGCGCGCCCGTGCACGTCGTGCGCGGGGAGCGTGGTGCGGGCGAGCGCCACGTAGAGCGCGCGCATCTCGTCCGGCGCCAGCAGGTCGCCGCCCTTGATCGCCGCCTTGCACGCGACCGTCGCGGCGAGTCGCTCGTGACGGCCGTGTGCGCTCGGGCTCCGGTCGCCGGTGAGCGCCGCCAGCGAGTCGCGCAGGCAGCGCTCCGCGTCGAACCGCGCGTGCGGCGCGGGCACCGCGTGCACCACCACGCTCTGCCCGCCGAACGCCTCCGCCTCGAAGCCGAGCGTGGCAAAGAGATCCCGGTGTTGCTCGAACGCCTCCGCCTCGGATGGTGTCAGGTGCATCGTGAGCGGGAACAGCAGTCGCTGCGCCGATGCCTGGCCCGCGGCGAACGCGGCCATGAAACGCTCGTAGAGCACGCGCTCGTGCGCCGAGTGCTGGTCGATGAGCACGAGCGCGTCGGGGCGCTCGAAGGTGATGTAGGTGCGGTGGAACTGCGTGAGGGGCGGCACGAGGATGATGTCGTCGCTGCGCGGGTCGGGTGTCGCGCCGTCGGCGGCAGCGACGGTCGCGCCGGCTTCCCCTGCGTCGTCGAACAGCGGCGTCGCGCCGGGCACCGTCGGCGGTCGCAGCACCTCGACGCCCAGCGGAGTGCCGAACGCCGCCGCATCCCCCGGCTCGCCCGGCACGAAGCTGCGCACGTATCCGACGCTCGCCGCCGCGTCCTCGGTGCCGAGCGCGCGGCGCACTGCCCGCTCCACCGCGCGCTCGACCGTCCACCGGTCACGGAAGCGCACTTCCGCCTTGGCGGGGTGCACGTTCACGTCCACCTCGCCGCCGGGCAGCTCCACCTCGAGCAGCACCGTGGGCCGGAGCCCGGCGGAGATCGTGGAGCGATACGCCGTCTCGGCGGCGCGCACCACGCCCAGGTCGCGCACCGCGCGCCCGTTCACGGTCACGAACACGCGCCGGCCCGCGGTCCCCACGTCGGCGGGACGCTCCACGAGCCCCGACACGCGGATCGGCCCCTGCACGTCATCCACCGCCACGAGCCGCTCGCCGGTGGCCGCGCCCCAGAGCGCCACCACCCGCGTACGGAGGTCGCCGGCCACGGGCAGGCGCATCTGCTCGCGCCCATCGTGCGACACCGCGAAGCGCACGTCGCGCCGGACGAGCGCGAGGGTGGTGAGGATGTCCGAGACCGCGCGCCACTCGCTGCGCGCGCCGCGCAGGAACTTCTGCCGGGCCGGTGTATTGAAGAAGAGCGACTCGACGGCGACGGTCGTTCCGCGCTGGCGCGCGTGGTCGCGCACCGTCCGCACGATGCCCCCCGAGACCTCCACCGCGACCCCCGCCCCGTCGGCGGTGGCACTCTCGATCGTGAGTCGCGACACCGAACCGATCGCGGGCAATGCCTCGCCGCGGAAGCCGAAGCTCCGCACACCCACCAGGTCCTCCGCGTCGCGGATCTTGCTCGTGGCGTGGCGGGCGATCGCCAGCTCGGCGTCGGCACGGTCCATCCCGTGCCCGTCGTCGCTCACGCGAATGAGGGCGCGCCCGCCCTCGCGGACCTCCACCTCGACCACCGTCGCGCCGGCGTCGAGGGCGTTCTCCACCAGTTCCTTCACGACCGAGGCGGGACGCTCGACCACCTCGCCGGCGGCGATCCGGTCGGCCACGTCGGGCGCGAGCACGGCGATCGGCCGGCGACGATGCGCGGCGAAGGCTGGCACGCGGGTCGGCGGGGGCGCGGAGGACATCAGGGCAATCTCCGGCGCGGTGCGCGGGGAATCAATCGCGCGCGAGCGCGTAGGCCCGCTCCGCCGGGAACCAGCCGGCGCGCCCCGCCTCGAGTTCGATCCGCAGCCACACCACACGCCGC
>JAOUHR010000468.1 GCA_029884515.1 Gemmatimonadota bacterium | reverse complement strand
CTCCGGTTCCACGTGCTGCTGCCGGGAGAGGAGCCCGCCGAGGAGCTCGCCGCACTCTGGCCCGAGGCGCCGTCGGACGGTCCGGTGATCCTCACGGTCCGCGACTCGCTCGCGGGCGACCTCTTCCGGTTCGCCACGCTGGTCCCCCTGGCCGCGAAGCAGAACGGCAGACTGGGGGTCTACCGCGTGGGCCGCTGGCCCGCCGAGGCGCACCGGCCGCGCTCGCCGCTCTACAAGGCGCCGCCGGGGCTGGTCGAGGTGCAGGAGGCCGACCAGTCGGTCCCCGTCTCCACCCACTTCACGCTCGGGCAGTTCCTCACCAAGGACCAGCGCGACGTCTGGCCCAAGTTCCTCGTGCTCGACGAGCGCCTCGTGGACAAGCTCGAGCTCATCGTCTCGGAGCTCCGGATCGCCGGGCACCGCTCGGACGGGCTCACGGTGCTCTCGGGGTTCCGCACGCCGCAGCACAACGCCCGCGCCCGGAGCGCCGGGACCGCCACCGACTCCCGCCACCAGTACGGCGACGCCGCGGACGTCTTCGTGGACGCCGACGGGGACGGCCGCATGGATGACCTCAACGGCGACGGGCGTGTAGATATCCGTGATGCGCTCGAGTTCGCCAGGATCGTGGACCGGGTGGAGGCCAAGTATCCCGAGCTCGTCGGGGGGGTGGGCCTCTATCGCGTGGTCCCGGGTCATGGTCCATTCGTGCACGTCGATGCGCGCGGCGAACGCGCGCGCTGGGGCCTTCCCTGAACCCTCTCGCCGAGGATCGCGTCCATGCATGAAGTCCTGAAGGAACGGATCCTCCGCCGGCTCGAGACCCTCCCCGAAGCGCGACTCTACCAGGTGCTCGACTACATCGAGTTCCTCGAGTCCAGGTTCGCCGAGCGCCAGGCACCGGGCCCGAACGTCTTCCAGCGGTTCGCCGAGGGCGTGGAGGACACGCTCCGCGCCGGCAACGTCTCCGCGAGCACCGTCGCCGAGGCGATGGGCTTCATGAGCAAGGCGATGGGGGTGCTGAGCGGCGTCGCCGCGGCCGGCAAGTCCGTCGCCTCGGACCTCGCCGGCGCCACCAAGCCGAAGCCACCCGACGCGCCGAAGCCGCCGGACGCGCCCACGTCGTAGGCGACCCCCGCGGCGGCTGGATTACGCGCCGCGCGCCGGATAGCTTCCACCATGGGAATGGCCACACCTCGCATCCGTCCGGACGCCGCGCTCACCTTCGACGACGTCCTGCTGGTCCCGCGCCACTCGACGGTCCATCCGAAGGACGTCAGCACCGCCAGCCGCTTCACGCGCGGCATCACGCTCCACGTGCCGCTGGTCTCCGCGGCGATGGACACGGTCACCGAATCCGAGATGGCGATCGCGATGGCGCGCGCCGGCGGCATCGGCGTGCTCCACAAGAACATGGCGATCGACCGGCAGGCCGCCGAAGTGGACCGCGTGAAGCGCTCCGAGAGCGGGATGATCCGCAACCCGATCACCTTGCAGCCGGCCGCCACGCTCCGCGAGGCGGTGGCGCTCATGGCGCGCTTCCGCATCAGCGGGGTGCCGGTGGTCGACACGGCGGGCACGCTCGTCGGCATCATCACCAACCGCGACCTGCAGTTCGAGCGCGAGCTCGACCGCCCGCTCGCCGCCGCCATGACCAAGGACGGGCTGATCACGGCGCCCGAGGGGACGACGCTCGATGAAGCCGAGCGGATCCTGGGCAAGCACCGGATCGAGAAGCTCCCGGTGGTGGACGGGGCGGGGAAGCTCAAGGGCCTGATCACGGTCAAGGACATCCACAAGCGGCGCCAGTACCCGAACGCGGCCAAGGACCATCATGGGCGGCTGATGGTGGCGGCGGCGATCGGCGCCGGCGGCGACTATCTCGCCCGCGCCAAGGCGCTCGTGGACGCCGGCGTGGACGCCCTCATCGTGGATACGGCGCACGGCCACTCGCAGGGCGTGCTCGACGCCACCGCCAAGGTGCGCGAGGCCTTCCCCAAGGTGCAGCTCGTGGCGGGGAACATCGCGACGGAGTCGGCGGCCAAGGCCCTGGTGGACCGCGGCGTGGACGCGATCAAGGTCGGCGTCGGGCCGGGCTCCATCTGCACCACGCGCGTGGTGACGGGCATCGGCGTGCCGCAGCTCACGGCGATCCTCGACGCGATCGCCGGGGCGGGGGAGATCCCCGTGATCGCCGACGGTGGGGTGAAGTACTCGGGCGACATCGTGAAGGCGATCGCCGCCGGCGCCTCGTCGGTGATGATGGGGTCGATGCTGGCCGGCACGGAGGAGAGCCCCGGCGAGTCGCTGCTCATGGAGGGCCGCCGCTTCAAGATGATCCGCGGCATGGGGTCCCTC
>JAOUHR010000467.1 GCA_029884515.1 Gemmatimonadota bacterium | reverse complement strand
GCGACGCAGACCGCGTTCGGGCTCTCCGCCGCGCAGCGCGACAACATTGCGGCCGGCCTTCGGGGCCTGACGCCGACGAACACGCAGGTGAACGGGGTGCTCCGGAACCTCGGCGCGCCCGGCACGCCGGTGGTGCCGTGGACCTCTCCGGTGGACCTCTCCCCGCTGACGGCCAACTTCTCCAACACCTATGAGCTCGGCTACAAGGGCGTGCTGGCGAACAAGTTCCGCCTCGCGGTGGACCTCTGGTACCAGATCCGCCCGGCCGACCCGACCACGCAGGTCATCAACCTGAAGGACGCCGTCTTCCTCGACCCGACCACGCTCGGCAGCTACCTCGGCGCCACCATGGGCCCGGTGCTCGCGGCGAACGGCGTCCCGGGCGCGGCCATCGGCACGGTGATCACGGGCTGGGTCACGCAGCTGGCCCAGCTCCCGGGGGGCATGCTGAACTTCAACAACCCGCTCTACGACAAGACGTACCTCGTGTTCACGTACCAGAATGCCACGGGCCAGGTGGACGTGCGCGGCGTGGACGTGGCGATGGACTACCTGATGACGAACACGTGGAATCTCGAGTTCGCCTACTCGAACCTCAGCAAGAACGTCTTCATCAAGGCGCCGGGCGCCTCCGCGGCGAACCCGCTCGCGGCGAACACGCCGAAGCACCGGGGCAGCATTGCCGCGCACTACTCCAACGAGTCGCGCGGCGTATCGAGCGAGTTCCGTGTGCGGTACACCGACGCGTTCAACGTGAACTCGGGCGTGTACAACAACTACAGGCAGGGCACGCCGATCCCGTATTCGCGGGTGCGGACCAGCACGCTGGTGGACGCCGGCTTCTCGTGGCGGCTCCCCTTCGCGTACAACGTGCGCTGGGCGGTCAATGCCCAGAACATCTTCGACTACAAGGCAGCGACGTTCATCGGCGTGCCCGCGGTCGGGCGCTTCGTGAGCACGCGGCTGCAGTACACCTTCTAGTCCAACGCAGGGCCGCCTGAGGGCGGCACGACGCGCGGGGCGGGCCGACCGGCCCGCCCCGCGCGTCGTGTATACTCCATCCGGTGAACGTGCTCCTCGATCCCACGAAGCGGCCCGTGGTCGGCCACCGCGGCAACCGCGCGCACGCGCCCGAGAACACGCTCGAATCGCTGCGGCAGGCGGTCGCGTGCGGCGCGGAGGCGATCGAGTTCGACCTGCACCTCTCCAGGGACGGCGTGCCGGTCGTGCTCCACGACCCGACACTCGACCGCACGACCGATGCGCAGGGCCCGGTTCGTGAGCGCACGGTGTCCGACCTGGCACGCGTGGACGCGGGAGCGCGTTTCACCATTGACGCGGGACGCACCTTCCCCTATCGCGGCCGGGGGATCGGCGTGCCGACCCTCGAGGAGGTGCTGGCGGCGCACGGCGGGCATCCGATGGTGATCGAGATGAAGTCGGTCGAGGTCGCGGCGCCGGCCCTGGCCATCCTGGAACGTGCCGGGATCGGCGACCGCGTGCTCGTCGGCAGCTTCCTCGATGACGCGCTCGTCCCCTTCGCGCGGGCCGGCATCCCCGTCTGCGGGGCACCTCACGCGCTGGCGCGGTTGTACCTTCCGGCACTCCTCGGCGCGTCGCCCAAGGACCTTCCCTTCGCTTCCATGTGCATCCCGCGGTTCCATCGTGGCCTTCCCGTCCCCGTCCGCCAGTACGCCCGCGTGATGCGCGCGCTCGGACGCACCGTGCACGTCTGGACCGTCAATGAGCCCCGCGTCGCGCAGCGCCTCTGGGCGCGCGGTGTGAACGGTATCATCAGCGACGACCCGGCGGCGATCCTCGCCGCGCGCGGGGGCGCGGCGTGACCGCCCCCGCGCGCGCCGTGCCCGCCAGCGAGAAGGAGAAGCGGAAGACCGACTACGTCGCCGCCTGGGCGGAGACGCGGAAGTTGATGCACCAGCACCGGCGGGCCCTCGGCATCGGGCTCGCGCTCATGCTGGTGAACCGCCTCGCCGGGCTCGTGCTCCCCGGCAGCGTGAAGTGGATCGTCGACGAGGTGCTCACCAAGGGGCGCCTCGAGCTCCTCACGCCGATCGCCATCGCGGCGGGCGTCGCGACCCTCCTCCAGGCGTCGAGCTCGTTCGCGCTCTCGCAGGTGATCTCCGTCGCGGCACAGCGGGCCATCACCGAGCTCCGTCGCAAGGTGCAGGCGCACATCCTCCGGCTCCCGGTCACCTTCTTCGACGCGACGCAGAGCGGCGTGCTGATCACGCGCGTGATGAGCGACGCCGAGGGGATCCGCAACCTCATCGGCACGGGGATCATCCAGCTCGTGGGCGGGATGCTCACGGCGAGCATCGCGCTCGCGTACCTCTTCTACC
>JAOUHR010000466.1 GCA_029884515.1 Gemmatimonadota bacterium | reverse complement strand
GCGGTAGCCCTGCCCATACCATGCGAACACGGCGATCGAGACGACCAGCGCGAGCACCACGTTCATGAACACACCGGCCAGCATGATCACCAACCGCGCCGGCAGCGACTTCGACTCGAACCAGCGATCCGCCGGCACTGGGTGCGGCCCATGCGGGATCATCGAGTGCTCGTCCCAGTGCTTCGAGCGCTCCGCCTCCTCCGACTCGTGGCCGCCTTCGAGCGCCGACGCGGTCTCGTCCTCCTTGGAGGCCATCCGCACGTAGCCGCCGATCGGCAGTGCCGAGAGCGCGTACTCGGTCTCACCGCGGCGGAAGCTCCAGAGCGGCTTGCCCCAGCCAAGCGAGAAGCGTGGCGCATACACGCCCGTGAGCTTGGCGGCGAGGAAGTGCCCCAGTTCGTGCACGAAGATCACGAGGCCGAGCACCAGCAGCGGTGCGAACCAACTCCACATCAGCGATACTCCTTCACGAGGGTGCGGGCCGCGGCATCCGCCGCGAGCAACGCCGGTAAGTCGTCGGCCGGATGGTCGGCGAGCGCATCGAGCGCCGCGCCGATCGTCCCGGGGATCCCGCGGAACTCCAGGCTGCCGGCGAGGAACCGCGAGACGGCCGCCTCGTTGGCCGCGTTGAACACCGCCGGCGCGGCGCCACCCCGGCGCCCCGCCGCCACGCCCAGCCCGAGGGTCGGGAAGGCGTCGTGCCGCACCGGCTGGAACTCCAGCGGACTCGATGCCACGGGATCGAAGATGGGCACCCCGCTGTCCTCGAGCCGGTCCGGATATGAGAGCGCGTAGAGCACGGGCAACTCCATGGACGGCACGCCGAGCTGCGCGAGCACGCTGCCGTCGTCGAACTCCACCATCGAGTGCACGATGCTCTGCGGGTGCACCACCACCTCGATGCGATCGTAGGGCACGCCGAACAGCACGTGGGCCTCGATCACCTCGAGCGCCTTGTTCGCGAGCGAGGCGCTGTCCACGCTGATCTTCCGGCCCATCTGCCACGTCGGGTGCGCGAGGGCGTCGGCGAGCTGCGCGCCGCGGATCCGTTCGGTGCCCCAGGTGCGGAACGGCCCGCCCGACGCGGTGAGGATCAGGCGCCGGACGCCGCGGAGCGGGAGCAACCCCTCGCCGTCGCCACCGACGCGCCCGGCCGCGCACTGCAACAGCGCCGAATGCTCCGAATCCACCGGCACCACTTCCCCGCCGCCGGCGCGGGCGGCGCGCTGCACCAGCACGCCGCCCAGGACGAGCGACTCCTTGTTCGCGAGGGCCACGCGCTTGCCCGCCACGAGCGCCGCGAGTGTCGCCTCGAGGCCGGCCGCACCGACGACGGCGTTGAGCACGATCTCCACGTCGGGATGCCGCACGGCCTCCAGCAGTGCCGCCGCCCCCGTGCGCCACGACGCGGGGAGCGCCGAACCGTCCGGGGTGACGAGGCCGACCATCGCCGGCGCCCACTCCGCCGCCGCCGCGGCCAGCGCGGCCTGGTTGCCGTTCGCGGTGAGGGCCACCGCGCGGAAGCGATCGGGGTGCCGCCGGAGCACGCGCTGCGCGGTCTCGCCGATCGATCCCGTGGCGCCCAGGAGCGCGACGCCGCGTCGCGGGGTCACGGCCGCACCACGAGCAGGAGGTCGAGCAGCACGTACGTCACCGGGATCGTGAAGAGCAGCGAGTCGGTGCGGTCCAGCACCCCGCCATGTCCCGGGATGAGCGCCGAGCTGTCCTTCACGCCGGCCTCGCGCTTGAGCATGCTTTCGACGAGGTCGCCCACCTGCGCGGCCACGCTGACGATCGTCCCGAGCAGGAGGATCGCGACCGCGGTGAGGCCGAGTCCCGCGCGCGGCTGGAGCGCGAAGCGCGCGTACACCCATGCCGCGACGATCGTGAGCGCGAGCCCGCCCACCGCCCCCGCCACGGTCTTCCCCGGGCTGATCGATGGCATGAGCTTGCGCTTGCCGAGCGCTCGCCCGACGAAGTACGCGCCGACGTCGTTCGCCCACGTGAGCACCAGCGGCAGGAGGAGCAGCAGCGCGCCCGCCAGTTCGCCGACGGCGAACCGGTGGTAGCGGAGCGCATAGGCGAAGGAGAGCATCCCGCCCGTGTAGAACACGCCGAAGAGCGTCGTGGCCACCGAGGCGATCGGCTTCCCCTCCACGCCGCGGATCCAAAGCGCAGCGGTGAGCAGCGCCGGGACGATCAGCGCGACGATCGGGAGGGGCGGCACCCACAGGCCAAGGCGAGCCGCGTGGAGCAGCAGCGGCACCACCGCGGCGAGCACCACCCCCACCGCCATGAGCGGCCGCGCGCCCGCAGCCGCGGCGAGCCGGTTGTACTCCCACGCCCCGAGCGCGGCGGCCACCGAGAGCA
>JAOUHR010000077.1 GCA_029884515.1 Gemmatimonadota bacterium | reverse complement strand
CGACGTGAACGACGACGGGTACCTCGACCTCTACGTGCTCGACATGCAGGGGGAGGGCCACCTCTGGGTGAACGAGGGTGGCCGGCGCTTCCGCGACTCGACCTACGCCTACTTCCCGCGCACCCCCTTCGGCGCGATGGGGGTGAAGGTGTTCGACTTCAACGGCGACCAGCAGCTCGACATGTACCTCACGGACATGCACTCGGACATGTTCGACGACATCAAGCCCGGCGACTGGGCAGCGGAGGCACGGAAGTCGAACTCCACCAAGATGCCGCCGCAGCTCTTTCCCAACGGCAAGACGCACCTCATGTTCGGCAACGCCCTCTTCCAGCGGCTGCGCGCCGGCCCCGGCGGGTTCGAGGAGGTCTCGGACCGCGTGGGCTTGGAGACGTACTGGCCTTGGGGTCCGAGCGTGGACGACCTCAATGCCGACGGGTGGGACGACGTGTTCGTGGTGGCGTCGATGAACTTCCCCTTCCGGTACGCCCCGAACAACCTCTTCCTCAATGAGGCGGGGCAGCGCTTCCTGCCGGCGGCCTTCGCCCTCGGCGTGGAGCCGCGCGCCGGCGGGCGCACCGACCAGGTCTGGTTCTCGCTCGCCTGCGAGCCGGGCGGGGCGGACGCCGGCACGACCCCATGCGAGGTGTGCGCGCGGCCGGACGCCGAGGCGCAGGGATGCCACCGCGACTCCGACGGCAAGCTGACGATGCGGGCGGCGCTCGGCGCCCGCAGCGCCGTGATCCTCGACCTCGACGGCGACGGCGACCTCGACATCGTCACCAACGAGTTCAACGCGGCTCCACAGGTGCTCGTAAGCGACCTGTCGGCGCGTGGTCCGGTGCAGGCGCTCAAGGTGCGCCTGCGCGGCACCGCGTCCAACCGCGAGGGTCTGGGGGCGCAGGTCACGGTGGTGCTCCCCGACGGCCGGCGGGTGCTCAAGGTGCTCGACGGCAGGTCAGGGTACCTGTCACAGAGCGACCTGCCCCTGTACTTCGGGCTGGGCGAGGCGGCCGAGGCCGCGTCGATCGAAGTGCGCTGGCCCTCGGGCCGGCAACAGGTGGTGCCGGGACCCTTGCGGCCCGGTCAGGTGTTGGAGATAGTCGAACCGGAGTAGCAGCGTCGTGGACCCCTACCTCGAGCGCACCATGCGATACCGTCTCGTCGTCGGCACAGTCGTCTCGCTCGTCCTCATCGCCGGATCCGCTGCCGCCCAGTCGAGGGAGCCGAAGCGCGGGACCGCCCCGCCGGACTGGGACAAGCTGGGCAGGTCCTCGCCTTCGGCGTCAGCCCAGGTGCTCTCGAAGAAGGACCTGGAGGAGATGAACCCCGTCACGCGGATCCTCGAGAAGAAGAAGGACCTCAAGCTCACCGAGGCGCAGGTCGCGAAGCTCAAGGAGATGGAGACCGCCGGCAACGGACGCGACGCGTCGCTCTTCGAGGCGACGGACTCGCTGCGCAAGGAGATGCGCTCCTCGGGCGGCGGCGAGGATCAGCGAGTGAAGGCGTTCGCGGCCCGGGAGGCCTTCACTAAGGCGGTGACCGACCTGCGGGCCAACTACGCGGCGGACGCGGCGGCGTCGCTCGCTGTGCTGGGCGATGCGCAGCAGCCCGCCGCGAAGGAGCTGCTCGAGAAGCAGGCCAAGGACGCGGACAAGACGATCGAGGAGAAGATGCGCGCGGGCCGGAGGGGCGGCGGGCCTGGCGGGCCCCCCGGCGGGCGCCCGGGTGGCCGGCCCGGCGGTCCACCAGCGCGCTGATCGAGGGCGCGGCTGGCGCGAGTCCTACCGGACCGCCAGCCGCCGCACCACCGAGAAGAGCCGCTCGTTGAGCGTCGTGGACTTGTCTTGGCAGTCCGAGTAGCCCTGCGAGAAGGCCACCGGCCGCGCGCGCGCCGTCACGGTGACTTCCATCGTGGTGAAATCGCCCTCGGCCGGCTTCAGTTGCGTCATCACCGTGAGGAAGATCTCGTACGAGTCGGCGTTCGCGCCCACCTGCGTGGTGCCGCAGTCGAAGAAGCGGCTGAGCGGCACCCCGCCGATGCGTTGCCGCACCTTCACGCCGTCGGTCCCGAAGAGCCGCTGCCTCGGGTCGCGCACCGTCACGGCGACGCCGATGGTGTCGAAGGCCTCGGGGAGCAGGGCCCACACCTTGTCGATCGGCAGCCCGATGATCGCGGAAGTCGCCTCGTAGTCGTTGCGGATGCGGAGCGAGCCGCCCTCCGCGCCGCCGACGGTGACGGTGGTGACGTCGCGCCGGCCCGAGGTGGTGGTCGAGCCACCGCAAGCGACGAGGGCGGCGAGGGGAATCAGGGCGAGTCGGTGCACGGGGGGACTCCGCGAGGATGGGCGATTCGGGACGGGCCTGCCGAGGGTCGTTGCGTCCCGTGCCAACCTACACGCCCCCTGCCGCGCCGCCAGATGGAAAGCGGCGGGCGCAGCTCCCGGGTGACAGCGGCGCCGACGGATATAGCTTTCAGGATCATGCACAGACGCCACACGCCCCGCACGGCCGCGCTCCGGGCTGCGCTCCGGGTTGCGGTCGCGCTCGCGTTCGCGCTCGCGGCGGGCTGCGGCCGGCCCGCAGAGCCGGACGCGGCGATGCTCACGCAGTGGGTCCGGACCTGGTACGGGGCCGTGCGCGTGGAACGCCTCTCGCCTCCCGTGGCCTCGCGGGTGCTCGCCTATGCGACCACCGCGCTCTACGCCGGCATGGTCGCCGCGAACCCGGAGCTCCCGCCGGTGGCCGGCAAGGTGAACGGGCTCGACTCCCTGCCGCGGGCCGATCGGCCGCGGGACCATGACATGACCATCACGGCCGTGGAGGCCGAGCGCGTGGTGATGGACTCGTTGCTCGCGGGGTCGCTGCCGACGACGCGCTCCTCGGTGGCGCGCCTCGCGGATTCCCTTGTGGACGCCCGGGTCGAGGCCGGCGTCTCCACGCGCACGCGCGAGCGCTCCGCGGCCCTCGGCCGCGCGGTGGGCCTCGCGATCGTCGCCTGGTCGCGCCGCGACGGGTTCGACGCCACGCGCGGCCGGCCGTACGTCGCCCCCGAGGGCCCCGCGCTCTGGAAGAACGACGCGCCGGCGAACACGTTCGCGACGCAGAACATGTCAGGTACGAGCGAGATGGTGGCGCTCGACAACCCGGCGAACCAGCTGCGGCCGGGGGCGGCGAGCGACCGCGGCCTGATCCTCAGCCGCCCGAAATCGGCAGCCACGCGTGACCTTCCCGCGGTCAACATGTCGGGTGCGGCTGAACCGTACTGGCGCGAGAACCGCCCCTTCGTGCTCGCGCGCTGGGACGAGTGCCAGGCGGCACCGCACCCGCCGTACTCCACGGACTCGGCCTCGGAGTTCTACGCGGCGGCGAAGCGGGTGCACGACGTGCGCGCCACGCTCACGGACGAGCAGCGCACCATCGCCCTCTACTGGGCGGACAACGGGGGCGAGAGCGGCACGCCGGTGGGCCACTGGCTCTCCATCGCGAGCCTCATCATCCGGGAGCAGCGGATCCCGGGCCCGGCGGCCGCGCGCATCGCGATGGCCACGGCGCTCGCGCAGGCGGATGCCTTCATCGCCGCCTTCGGCTACAAGTACACGATCAATCTCATCCGGCCGCGCATGTATATCCGGCGCGTGATCGATCCCAAGTGGGAGCCGCTCATCCCCACGCCGCCCTTCCCGGAGTATCCCTCGGCGCACTCGACGCAGTCCGCGGCCGCGGCGGTGACGCTCACGTCGTTCGTGGGCCCCGCGGCGTTCGACGACAGCACGAGCATCTCCATCGGACACACGGTGCGCCACTTCGAGGATCCGCGCGCCGCGGCGAACGAGGCCGGCATCTCGCGGATCTATGGCGGCATCCATTACCCGTTCGGCGACCTGAACGGCCGCGCGCTGGGCGCCTGCATAGGGGAGAAGGTCATCGCGCGCTTCCCCGCGACGCCCATCCGATGAGGGCCTGGGCGCTCGCGTCGGTGGCGGTCGCCGGGGCACTGGCCCTGTCCTGCGGTTCCGACGCGCCCGGCCCGCCGGGACCCTGGCACGACGAAGCAGGCTACCGGTGGCGTGAGCTCCCGGTCGCGCGCGGTTCCGTCGGGTTCACGGAGATGCAGGGACGCCGGAGCGGCGTCACCTTCGAGAACACGGTGAGCGACTCGGTGCTGGCCGGGAACCGGATCCTCGGCCAGGGCGGGGGCGTCTCGCTCGGCGACGTGGACGGGGACGGGCTGGTGGACATCTTCCTCACCCGCACCGAGGGGTGCAACGCGATGTACCGGAACCTCGGTGGGTTCCGCTTCGAGGACGTGACGGCCGCGCTGGGCGTGGGCGCCTGCGACCGCTACTCGACCGGATCGACGCTGGTGGACCTGGAGGGCGACGGGGACCTCGACCTGATCCTGCTCGCGACCACCGGACCGAACGCGCTGTTCGTGAACGACGGCGCGGGCCACTTCGCGGAGCGGCGCGACCTCGGGCTCGACAGCGTGGGCCGAGGCGGCACCACGCTCACGGCAGCCGATGTGGACGGCGATGGATGGCTCGACCTCTACGTCGCGAACTACAAGGCGTACAACATCGACGACTCGATCCCGCCGCAGCTGCGCGCGTTCAACCAGATGGTGCGGCAGGTGGGGCCCGGCAAGTACGAGGTGGTGCCGGAGCACGCGCGCGACTACAAGGTGGTGCTGCGGCCGGACATGGGCGGGCTCCGGATGACGCAGCGCGCGGCGCGGGATGAGTTCTACCGGAACGCCGGGGGCCGGTTGGTGCCCGAGCCGATGACCGGCGGGCGGTTCCTCGACGCCGCCGGGCGTCGGCTCACGGACGCCCCCGAGTCGTTCGCGCTCGGCGCCAAGTTCGCCGACCTGGACGGTGACGGCGCGCCCGAGCTCTTCGTGGCGAACGACTTCGAGGACCCCGACCTCCTCTTCCAGAACGACGGGAAGGGCCGCTTCCGCCTCGCCGACTGGCGGTCGCTGCGCCAGATGAGCAACTCCTCGATGGGCGTGGACATCGCCGACGTGGACGGTGACGGGCGGCCCGATGTGTTCGAGGTGGACATGCTCGGCGATCCGCGCCGCATCAAGACGCAGATCCCCACTCACAGCGCCCTGCCCAAGGTCCCGGGCGAGGGTGAGCTCGCGCTGCAGCAGCAGCGGAACACGCTCTTCCTGAATCGCGGCGACGGGACCTTCGCCGAGGCGGCGGCCGCGGCCGGTGTGCAGGCGAGCGGCTGGTCGTGGGGGACGATGTTCCTCGACGTGGACCTCGACGGGTGGCAGGACATCCTGGTGACCAACGGGCATCTCTGGGACATCATGGACGCCGACGTGATGGAGCGCCTGCAGAACCATCTCAACGAGGTGGACTGGAAACGACTCCTGTGGCAGTTCCCGCCACTCCGCATCAAGAACATCGCGTTCCGCAATCGGGGCGACGCCACCTTCGAGGCCGCAGGCGACGCGTGGCACTTCGGCACGGAGGAGGACATCTCGCACGGCACCGCCGAGGCGGACCTCGACGGCGACGGCGACCTCGACGTGGTGGTGAACCGGCTCCGGTCGCCGGCGCTCGTGCTCCGCAACGACGCGACCGCGCCGCGCATCTCGGTGCGGCTCGTCGGTGCGGCGCCGAACACCCACGCGGTGGGCGCGAGGATCCGGCTCCTCGGAGGCGCGGTGCCGCTGCAGGATCACGAGGTGGTCGCCGGCGGGCTCTACCTCTCGCACAGCGACTACGAGGCGGCGTTCGCGATGGGCGCCGCGGACTCGGCGACGCTCGAGGTGACCTGGCGCGACGGGCGGCGGACCACGATCGATGCCGTGCGGCCCGGCCGGCACTATGAGATCCGCGAGGACGGGGCGCTGCCGCCCGCCCCGACGCCCGCGCCGCCGCCGGGTGCCGCGGCACCGAGTCTCTTCGTGGATGCGAGCGCGGAGCTCGGCGGGCACCGACACGTGGATCCCGCCTTCGACGACTGGGATCGCCAGTTCCTCCTTCCCAACGCGCTCTCGCAGCTCGGTCCCGGCGTGACCTGGTTCGACCTCGACCGCGACGGCGACGATGATCTCCTCGTCGGCGCCGGTCGCGGCGGTCGGCTCGGCGTCTTCCGCAACGACCGCGGCCGCCTGCGCTGGGAGCCGGAAGCGGGACCGGTGGCCGCCGCGGACCTCACGACGATCCTCGGGCTCCCCGAGGCGTCCGGCACGCGACTGCTCATCGGGGTGTCGAGCTGGGAAGGCGCGCCGGTCTCGGCCGTGGTCGAGGCCCATGTCGCCGGCGGGCGCGTGGGGGCGGCCGTCGAGGGTGTCGTGCCCGCGCGCACCTCGGCCACCGGACCGCTCGCGCTCGGCGACTACGATGGCGACGGGGACCTCGACCTCTTCGTCGGCGGCCGCGCGGTGCCGGGGGAGTATCCCTCGCCGGCGAGCTCGGCGCTCTACCGCAATGACGGCGGCCGCTATGTGCTCGACACGGCGAACACCGCGCCGCTTCGCGACATCGGACTCGTGTCGTCCGCGATGTTCGCGGACCTCACGGGCGACGGACAGCCCGACCTGGTGCTGGCCGTGGAGTGGGGCCCCGTCACCGTCTTCATGAACACTGGCGGACGGCTGCGGCGCGCGCCGCCCTCGTTGGGACTCGACGGCCACACGAGCCGGTGGAACGGCATCGCGGCCGGCGACCTCGACGGCGACGGCCGCCTCGACCTCGTGGCGACGAGTTGGGGACGCAACACGATGACGCCGGCCGACAGCGCGAACCCACTGCTCGTCTATTACGGGCGGTTCGGCTCGACCGGCGAGCAGGAGATGTTCCTCGCGCGCATCGACCCGCGGCTCCGCGCGGTCGCGCCGCTCAACAGCTACCCGCGCGCGCGCGTGGCCATTCCCGACCTCGCCTCACGGGTGCGGACCTTCGGTGAGTATGCGGACGCGAGCATCGACGTGGTGCTTGGTCCCAGCCTTTCCCGCACCTCGAAACGCGCCGCGTCGTCGCTCGACCAGATGGTGTTCCTGAATCGTGGCGACCACTTCGAGTCGCGCGCGCTCCCCGCCCCCGCACAGCTGGCGCCGGCATCGTACGCGGGCATCGCGGACTTCGATGGGGATGGGCGCGAGGACCTCTTCCTCAGCCAGAACTTCTTCCCCACGGCGGTGGGCCTGCCGCGTTACGACAGCGGACGCGGACTGCTGCTCCTCGGAGACGGCGAGGGAGGGCTCACGCCCGTCTCGGGCATGGCCTCTGGGATCACCGTGTACGGCGACCAGCGGGGCGCGGCCTATTCCGACTTCGACGGCGACGGCCGGCTCGACCTCGCGGTCTCGCAGAACGCCGACCAGACGCGGCTCCTGCGCAACCGGGGCGCCCGGCCCGGGCTGCGCGTGCGGCTGGATGGTCCACCGGGGAACCCGGACGGCGTCGGCGCGCAGGTTCGACTCGTGTACGCCAACGGGATGGGGCCGGTGCGCGAGGTGCAGCGCGGCGCGGGCTACTGGTCCGAGGACGGCGCGGTGCAGGTGCTCGGGATGCGCGAGGTGCCGGTGGAGGTCTGGGTGCGCTGGCCAGGCGGTGCCGAGACGCGCGCGCGGGTGCCCGCCGGCGCGCGCGAGGTCAGGGTGTCCCGGGAACCCGCGTCCAGATGACGATGGTGCCGCACCGCTGGGCGATGGCGCCATCGGCGACGGTGAACTGGAAGGGCGTGGTGGCCG
>JAOUHR010000465.1 GCA_029884515.1 Gemmatimonadota bacterium | reverse complement strand
CGGGTGCCGCAGGAGGCGATCATCGGCATCACCTTCGTGGTGGCGGCGGCCGCGGTGATCCTCTTCCTGAGCCATGTGGCCGGCGGCAAGGAGGAGCTCGAACACCTCCTCACCGGCGACATCCTGAACGTGACGGCGGGCGACGTGGGCAAGCGGGCGGCGGTCTTCGCCGCGCTCGCGGCCTTCTATGCCGTCTTCCATCGCCGGTTCCAGCTCATCTCGACGGACCACGACAAGGCCGAGGCGGACGGCGTCAAGGTGAAGTTCTGGGACTTCCTGTTCTACGCGGCCTTCGCGATCGTCGTGGTGAGCTTCGTCCGCATTGCGGGCGTGCTCCTCACCTTCGCCTACCTGATCGTGCCGGCGGTCTGCGGTACCATGCTGGCCAGGTCCTGGGGCCGGCGGCTGCTGATCGGATGGGGCGTCGCGGTGGCGTCGAGCCTCGTGGGGATCTACTCGTCCTTCGTGTTCGACGTGCCGACGGGCGCGGCGATCGTCTGCGCGTGCGGCCTTGCGCTCGCGGTCACGGCGATGATCGCGTCGCTGCGGACGGCGTGACGCGTTGAGCCGGTGGGACTCAGGGTGCCGCGCGCCGCGTTGAGTCCGACGCGGCGCGCGGTGCGTTCGGGACACTCGGCGCCGTCCAGAACCCCGATGTCGGCTTGGCCTTTTCCGCCACGTGGGGACCGTAGAGCGCCGCGTTGAGCACCACGCGGAAGGTCCCGACGGTCTGGCCGCGCCATTGCGGCCGGAACCCGATCAGCACCACGTGGCCCCGGCCGTGCTTGACGTCGAGCGCAGCGGCCGCGCCTTGGAGGTACTTCTCGCCGAGCAGGTAGCCGGAGAGGAGGGGCGACCCCTCCTTCTGGTAGCGCGCCAGCGCGACGCCGTCAAAGCCGTCGGTCGTGGTGAAGGCGGGGCTGCCGTCGAAGAATACCTTGGCTCGCGCCGGCATCCCCGCCATCACGGGATGCGCGGGATCGGTGGTCACCTCAAGGATCGAGCCACTGGCGAAGAAGTCCTTCGACGCCAGCCCGCGGACGACGTTCCGCACCTTGAGGTGGAAGGCATCGATCGCGAAGAGGGCGCTCTGGTTGAGCGCGACCACGGTGCCCCCCGCCTGCACGAAGGCATCCAGCGCGCGGACACCGGCGTCGCCGAGCCCGCCCTCGATCGCCGGGGGCACGCGGCCCGGCGCGTAGCCGTTGGTGAGTGTGCCGGCCCGGTCCGAGGCGAAGAGGATCACGTCGAATCGCGCGTTCAGGTCGCCCACGCGCACGTCGGCATCGCTGATCACCGTGTACCGGAACTCGTGCTGGTCGAGGAGCCACTCGGTCCAGCCCTCATCCATGCTCGGCGCGAGCGCCCGGTAGAGTGCGATGCGGGGCCGCGCCTCCGCGCTGGTGGCGTCAGTGCCTGCGGTGCGCTCCACGCGCAGGCCGAGGCTGTTCGCCCAGCCGTCGAGCGTGGCCGTGGCGACGCCGCTGACGGCGTAGCGCCCACCCTGCACGCGCACGCTGCCACCGCCGGCGAGCGCGCGATTCACGAACCGGAACGCGGCATTCTGCGCGGGATCCACGAGGTAGATGGCGCCCGAACCGGTGGTCCTCGCAGCCGGGAGCGTCACACCCGCTGCCGTGGCATTCGTGGTGAACGGCGCGTCAGCGGCGGCAGCGTCGCTCGCCGTGCCTTGGACCGGCTGGAGCGCGGCGCGGAAGTCCTCCGCGAGCGGCGCGCGCGCCTCGATCACGCGCACATCCATGAGATAGGGCAGGGTCCACCCCGCGGCGTCGTACGGCGGCTCCGGCGCGCCGTCATCGCGGAGGTCCGGGTAGTCCTGCCGGTCGAAGAGCTGGCGCACGAGCTCGGAGTATTCCTGGTCCATCGGGATCACCCACGTGCCCTTCGCGTACCGCACGCCCGCGTAGCTCGCATCACGCGAGAGCGTGCTCACCCGCACGCCGAGGAAGGCGAGGCGCTGCAGGAGGGCGACCGCGGCGCCGGGATCGCGCTGTTCCTGCGGCACGAGGTAGGCGTAGGGCGGGGCCTTGGCATAGCGCGCGATCGCGTCGCGGCCGGCTTGGTAGCGGTTCCAGAGCAGGTCCTCGCGGTACTTCGCGGCGTAGTCGAGCACGGCGATGGATGCGGTCTCCATGTAGTCCACCGCGTCACGCAGCCGCCACCAGCCGCCGGGCCACGGGCTCGCGTAGAGCGACTGCGGCCGCAAGTCCCGGTACTCGGCCGGGAAGTCGTCCACTGTGTAGAACTTCGGCGTCGCGTAGCTGTAGAGCGCCGTTTCGGTCCAGAAGGCAGCGATGTTCTGGAGCATCGGCATGTAGTCGATGTAACCCGGGTACCAGGCGTCGAAGCCC
>JAOUHR010000464.1 GCA_029884515.1 Gemmatimonadota bacterium | reverse complement strand
AGTACACGGTGGAGGAGATCGACCTCGCCATCCATGCCCACCCCACGCTCAGCGAGGCGATCGCCGAGGCGGTGCTCGACTCGATGGGGAAGATGCTGCACGCGTGACCGCGAGCGTGAACGCGCCACGCGCCTCTGCCGCCGGGGAGTTCCTCGTGCTCGACCTCGGCCTCCGCAGCTATGCGGAGGCCCTGGCGTTTCAGCGCGCGCTCGCGGCGGCGCGCATCGCGAGGCGCGTGGACCGCGACGTGCTGCTGCTCGTGGAGCACCCGCCGGTGATCACGCTCGGACGTTCCACCAAGGCGGGGAACCTGCTCGCCACGCGCGAGCTGCTGGCCGCGCGCGGCGTGGAGCTCTTCGAGGTCGAGCGTGGCGGCGACGTCACCTTCCACGGGCCCGGCCAGCTCGTCGGCTACCCGATCGTCGACCTCACCGGGCACAAGGAGGACCTGCACTGGTACCTCCGGCAGGTGGAGGAGGTGATGATCCGCGGCGTCGCGCCGTTCGGGATCGTCGCCGATCGGAACCCGGGGAAGACCGGTGTCTGGACGCGCGGGCGCAAGCTGGCCAGCATCGGCGTGCATGCGCGCCAGTGGGTCACCTGGCACGGCTTCGCACTCAACGTCACCACCGACCTGAGCTACTTCGACTTGATGGTGCCCTGCGGCATCGCCGACGTGACGATGACCTCCGTGCAGCGCGAGCTGCTGGACCGGGCCGACGGCGCCTGCCTCGCCCCCTCGGCCTCGCTCGGCGAGGATGCGCGCGAGGCCATCGTTCGCGCGTTCGGGTCCGTATTCGATCGTGCCGCACGGCCGACCACCCTGGGCGAGCTGGAGCCGGCACTCGTGGAGAACGTCTGATGTCGCTGCGCCAGGTCCATCCGTCGCATCCCGCGCGCCTGCGCCGCACCCGCGCGTGGGC
Source organism: Gemmatimonadota bacterium (assembly GCA_029884515.1). Lineage (GTDB taxonomy): Bacteria > Gemmatimonadota > Gemmatimonadetes > Gemmatimonadales > Gemmatimonadaceae > Pseudogemmatithrix. The sequence goes on along the minus strand of JAOUHR010000464.1, from coordinate 1,452 downwards.
GGTCGCCGCAGCCGCCGCCAGCGCGCTGGCGGCGCTCGGCGCCTGCGGCGGCAGCCGGCCCGCGACGCTCCCCGGCCCGATGATCGACAGCACGTTGCTCGCGCTCCCGCGCGCGGAGATGCCGCGTACCTGGAACGAGCTCGACTCGGTCACCGCCTACGTGCCCATGCTCATCGCCACCACGCGCCGCGGCATCGACGCGGAGCGCCCCGGCTGGCGTTACGGAACGCGTGACGCGAACGAGTTGAGTTTCGGCCTCGCGCAGGTGAGCGTGCCGTCCTATCGGGCACGGCAGCAGGGCGAACTCCCCATCGCGGGTAACGAGGCGAGCCCCGACCCGAACCGGTACGCCTTCATCACGTCGCTCCTCCCGGCCGACTCCGTCCGGTTCGTCCAGCGCCTCGCCGACGACCTCGGGCACACGCGCTCGCGCGACGTGCTCGTCTTCATCCACGGGTACAACAGCTCGTTCGAGGAGGCCGCGGTGCGCGCCGCGCAGGTCGTTGCCGACATGGGTTTCGACGGCAGCGTGGTGCTCTTGAGCTGGCCCTCGGCGGGGGAACTCACCGGGTACGTCCGCGACCAGCAGACCGCCCGCAACACCGGCTACTTCCTCCTGCACCTCCTGCGCGACCTGATCCCGCAGGCGCACCCCGACCGCATCCACGTGCTCGCGCACTCGATGGGCTCGGAGGTCCTCAGCAAGGCCGTCTCCCTCATCGACCGCGCCGACACGCTGCCGCGCCTCGAGCAGGTGGTGTTCGCGGCGCCGGACGTGGATGCCCGCGTCTTCGCGCGCGAGATCCTCCCGACGTTCCGTGCGCACGCCGCGGGCGTGACGCTCTACGCGTCGAGCGAGGACGACGCCCTTCGCGCCTCCCGCGCGCTCAACGGCGTCTGGCGCCTGGGGCTCGGGGGCGACTCGCTCACCGTGCTCGACGGGATGACCACGGTCGACGCCACGCGCGTGCGCGGCGACCTGCTCGGCCACACGCTGTTCGGGAACCCGGCGCTGCTCTCGGACCTGCACGCGCTCCTCTCGGACGGGCGGTCGCCGGAGGAGCGTCGGTTGCTCCGCGTCAGCCGGCCGGACGGCCTGGTGTTCTGGCGCTTCCGGTAGGTCGCCGCGAGTGGATCACGTACACGCCGCACGCTGAGTTGAGCCCGGCGTAGCGCGCGGGCGTCTCCGCCGGGCTCGCGTACCACTCGATCGCCTCGATCTCCTCGGGCGGGATCCGGTTCACGTCGAACGGCTCGGCCGGCGCGCCCGGGTTCTGGAGCACCCCGTCGCGATAGACTTGCGCGTAGCAGGCGCACGCGACCCCCTGCCGTTTCTCCGCGGTGGACGGCACGTACACCGATCCCCCCGGCGGCGAACTGCTCCCCTGGCAGGCCTCGAGCGCACTCAGCGGAAGCGTCTGCCGGCGGCTGAACAGGAAGGCGTGCGTGCCC
>JAOUHR010000076.1 GCA_029884515.1 Gemmatimonadota bacterium | reverse complement strand
CTCCGAGGCTGCCGAGCCGGCTCCTCCACCGTCTGCCGTCTGCCTCCTATCTCGACATTCTGAGCGCTGTTCGCCGCTCGCGCTGCTCGGCCTCGATCCGGCCGCACATCAGCTCGCAGAGCTGGAACACCTGGTCATCCGCCAGGGCGTAGTACGCGTACGTGCCGACCTTTCGGCGGGTGAGGAACCCCGCGGCCGTCAGCTGCTGCAGGTGCTTCGACACGTTCGCCTGGCCGAGTCCCGTCGCCTCGACGAGGTCGGAGACGCTCTGCTCGCCGCGACGGAGCGCGGTGAGCAGAGCGAGGCGCGCGGGTTCGGCGAGCGCCTTGAACCGGTCGGAGAGCTCCGTGAGGAGCGCCGGGCTCATCTCGCGTGCGGCCATGTCAGACCCCCGCGGGCTCGGTGTCCCGCACGATCCCGTGGCCGGCGTGCTGCCACGCCACGATGCCGCCGGTGAGGTTGGAGACGCCGGCGACGCCCAGGTGCTCGAGCACGGAGGCGGCGATGGCCGAGCGTCCGCCGCTCTCGCAGTGCACCACGATCGGCTTCGTGCGCGGGACCCCAGCCAGGCGCTCGCCGAGGTGTCCGAGCGGCACGTGCATCGCGCCAGGGAGGTGGCCCGCATTCCACTCCGACGCCTCCCGCACGTCGAGCACGGTCACCTCGCCGCTCTCGATACGGGGCGCCGCGGCCTGCACGCCCGTGGCGGCGATGGTGCCCACGGGCAGTCCCGCGGCTTCCCACTCCCCGATCACGGCCGCGTCGCACCAACTCGTGACGCGATCGAGGCCGATCATCGCCAGCTCGCGGATCACGCGCCGCAGCGCGGCGGCGTCCGCGGCGATCAGGTGGATCTCCGCGTCGTAGTCGATGAGCCACCCGGCCCAGGTGGCGAAGCTCTTGTTCAGCGGGATGTTGATCGTGCCGGGTACGTGCGCTGCGCCGTATGCGGCGGCCGTCCGCGTGTCGATGACAGTCGCCCCCGCATCGAGCGCGCGCTGGAGCGCCGAGCGGCCCTCGCGCGCCGGGGACGGGAAGCTGCCGAGCACCGCCGGGCCCTCCCGGTTGATCCGCTTCATCTGCGCGAAGTAGCGCGGCGGGTCGGGCTGTCCCGCGAGCACCGCCGCGACGAACTCCTGCTCGCTGGTGGTGCCCACGCCCCAGTTGAAGCGCTTCTCGTAGCCGACCGTGGAGGTCGGCACGGCGCCCAGCGCCTTGCCGCACGCCGAGCCCGCACCGTGGCCGGGCCACACCTGCACCCAGTCGGGGAGGGCGCGGAAGCGCTCGAGCGAATGGAAGAGTTGGCGCGCGCCGGCCTCCATCGTGCCGGCCACCTTCGCGGCGCGTTCGAGGAGGTCGGGGCGACCCACGTCGCCCACGAAGACGAAGTCGCCGGAGACGATCCCCATCGGCGCGTCCGCACCCGCCGTGTCGGTGACGAGGAAGGAGAGGTGCTCCGGGGTGTGCCCCGGCGTGTGCATCGCCTCGGTCCGGATGTTGCCGACCATGAAGGTGTCGCCGTCGCGCAGGAGCGTCGCGCCGTCCTGCTTCGCGAACGCGTACTGCCAGTCCTGCCCGCCCTCGGCGGAAAGGAGGAGCCGGGCGTCCGTGGCGTGCACGAGCTCGCGCGAGCCGGAGACGTAGTCCGCGTGGATGTGCGTCTCCGTGACGTGCGTGATGCGCAGCTTCTCGGCCGCGGCGGCGTCGAGGTACTGGGCAATGTCGCGGTTGGCGTCGATCACGAGCGACTCACCCGTCGCCGTACAGCCTATGAGGTAGGACGCCTGGGCGAGGCCCTCGTCGTAGAAGCGCTTCAGGAACATCGGGATCTCCGAACGGTCAGAGCAGGGAAAGGATCTGCCAGAGGATGCTGGTGCCGATGACGATCAGGAGCACGGCGAAGCCGCGCTTGAGCTGCTGCGTGGGGACGCGACGCACGAGCGCCGTGCCCGCCACGATGCCGACGCCCGCGACGAGCGCGAAGCTGGTCACGAGCGTCCAGTCCACGTCCACGGCGTTCCGGTAGCCGAGGAACCCGGCCGCCGTGTTCAGCGCGATCACGAGGAGTGAGGTGCCGATCGCCTGGCGCATCGGCACGCGGCCGAGGAGCACCAGCGCGGGCACGATCAGGAATCCGCCGCCGGCGCCGACGATCCCCGTGACCATCCCGACGCCGATGCCGATGGGGACCAACGCCAGCCACGAGGGGGTGCGCTCCGCCCCCGGCTCCTCCGGCAGTCGCGCGTTCCAGAGCATCGAGATCGCGGCGGCGAGCATCACGAGTGCGAAGAGCGCGAGTTGCACCGGCCCGAGCAGGAACCGCGCGAGGCGCGCGCCGCCGTACGCGCCCAGCATGGCCGCCGCGCCGAACGAGAGCGCGATCCGCAGGTTCACGTTGCCGAGCCGCGCGTGGCGGGCCACGCCGACGAGCGCTGCGAGCCCCACCACCGGCAAGCTCATCGCGATCGCCCGCTTGGACTCGATCCCGAGCACGTACACGAAGACCGGCACGGTGAGGATCGATCCCCCGCCCCCGAGCAGGCCGAGCGTGACGCCGATGAGGAGTGCGAGGAGCGCTGCGAGGGGGGTCATATATGCCTGTATAGTAATATATGCAATCGGGGTCGGCAACCCCGGGCGGGCTATCTTACAAGGATGAGTATCGCGTCCCCCCGTCGCACCCTGTTCCTGGTCGCGCTCTGCGTGGCCGTGGCTTGTGACGCGCCGCTGCACGGCACGGTGCGGGAGCGCCCGGCGCCCGCGCCGCCGCTGGTGCTGACCGACGCGGCCGGGGCGCCCTTCGACCTGGCGACGGAGCAGGGCAAGGTGGTGCTCATCTACTTCGGCTACACGCACTGCCCCGACGTCTGCCCCACGGTGCTCTCCACCTGGGCGCGGGCGCGGCGGCAACTCGGCACGAAGGCTGCAGGGGTTCGCTTCGTGTTCGTGAGCGTCGATGCGGGGCGCGACACGCCGACGGTGGCGCGGGCCTACGCGATGCAATTCGACAGCTCATTCGTCGGTCTTACGGGTACCGAGGAGGCGCTCGGTCGCATCAAGCGGGACTGGGGGTTCCCGGCGTACCCCGAAGGGGATCCGCGGACCCCGGACTATGGCGTGGTCCATCCGGCGTCGACGTACGTGGTGGACCGGCGGGGGCGTCTGCTCCTGCTCTACTCTCCTGGAGTGACTGTTGAGGACATGGCGAGCGATCTGCGGCGGCTGTTGTAGCGTGCTGGCCCTCACGGCGTGCGACCGGGCGGCCGCCGGTGTTGCGTCGAGTGCGCTCTCCGTGCGCGCCGCCTGGGCGCGCAGCGCGGACAGCGGCGCGACGACGGCGGTCTACTTCGTGCTCGAGAACGGCTCGGGCGTGTCGGACACGCTCAGCGGCGTGTCCAGCGGGTCCGCCGTGTCGGCCACGATGCACATGTCGATGCAGCAGGGGCGGATGATGCAGATGGCGCCGGTGACGTCGTTGCCGGTGCCCGCCGAGGACAGCGTCTCGTTCCAGCCGCTCGGCGCGCACGTGATGCTCAACGGGCTCACGCGCGCGCTCGTCGACGGCGACACGGTGCTCGTGACGCTGCACTTCGTCTCCGGGCGTGCCGTCGAGGTGAGGGCTGGTGTCCGGAATCCGTAGCCGCTCGCGAGGACTCGCCCCGCTCATCCGCGTGATCGCCATGGTGATCACCACGGCGATCGCCGTCGCGCCGTCGGCCGTCGCACAGCCCCCGGCGACCGACGACGCGCTGGTCGCGCCCGCCGCCGTCGCGGCGAGCCTGCCTGGCCCCTGCGACCCGTCGGCGGACGCCACGTGCCTCCCGCCGGAACCGGCGCGCGAGTTCCGCGGCGTCTGGATCGCTTCCGTGGCGAACATCGACTGGCCCTCCAAGCCGGGACTGCCGGCCGCCGAGGCGCAGAAGGAGCTGCTCAAGCTGCTCGACCGCGCGCAGGCGAGCGGACTGAACGCGGTGATCCTGCAGGTGCGGCCGTCCGGTGATGCGGTCTACGCGTCGGACATCGAGCCCTGGTCGGAGTTCCTCACCGGGAAGCAGGGCCTCGCGCCGTCGCCCTGGTGGGACCCGCTCAAGTTTGCGGTGGACGAGGCGCACCGTCGAGGCCTGGAGCTGCACGCGTGGTTCAATCCGTATCGCGCGCGCTACCCCTCCGCGAAGGGGCCGCTCTCGAACAAGCACATCGCGCGGCGCATGCCCACGCTCGTGAAGCCGTACGGCACCCACCTCTGGATGGATCCCGGCGAGCCCGCGGTGCGCGAGCACACCGTGCGCGTGGTCCTCGACGTGGTGAAGCGCTACGACGTCGATGGCGTGCATCTCGACGACTACTTCTATCCGTACAAGGAACGCGACCGTCGCGGCCGCGACATCGAGTTTCCCGACGACGCCAGTTATGCGCGGTACCGCTACGGCGGCGGGATCCTCAGCCGCGACGATTGGCGCCGCGAGAACGTCGACCATCTCGTGCAGGACCTCTACGCGCGGATCCACCAGGAGAAGCCGTGGGTGAAGTTCGGCGTGAGTCCGTTCGGCATCTGGCGGCCGGGCTTCCCCGAGACCGTCACCGGCTTCGACGCGTACTCCGAGCTCTACGCCGACGCGCGCAAGTGGCTGCGCGAGGGATGGGTGGACTACTTCGCGCCGCAGCTCTACTGGCCCGTGTTGCAGGTCGGGCAGTCGTATCCCGACCTGCTCAAGTGGTGGTCGGAGCAGAACCCGTTCGGGCGGCACCTCTGGCCCGGCAACTACACGAGCAAGGTGGGTGAGGGCTCGCGCACGGCGTGGCGCTGGCAGGAGATCCAGGATCAGGTGCTCGCGACGCGCGCCCAGCCCGGCGCGACCGGCAACATCCATTTCTCGGCGAAGGTCTTCCTCGAGAACCGCGACTCGCTCGCCACGCGCCTCGCGCGGCAGGTCTACGCCGCGCTCGCCCTCGTGCCACGCTCCCCCTGGCTCGACGTGTCGCCGCAGGGTGAGCCCCAGGTGGCGGTGCACCGGAACGCGGCAGGGGTGCTGAGCGTGCGGCTCACCCCGAGCGGCGCGGACCGTCCGCGCTGGTGGCTGGTGCAGACGCGCGGCGCCGGTGGGGTATGGCAGAGCAGCATGCTGCGTGGCAGCGTGAGCGAGGTCGCGCTCCCGGCGGCGGCGGACCGCGTGGCCGTGCGGGCGGTGGATCGCGCGTCCGTCGAGAGTCCGATGAGCGTCATCAAGCTGCGCGAGTGAGCTTGCTTCTGCGCTGATCGCCGGCTGATGCTCCACGGGAATGGCGAAGGGGGCGGGGACGCGACAGCGTCCCCGCCCCCTTCGCCATCCTCTTCGGCCCGTCGAGGTCAGCCGTTGTCGCGCAGCCATTTCTCGTAGGCGTTCCACAGCTGCTCCACCTCGAAGGGGAACGCGCTCGCGTCCCCGCCCGAGCGACGCTCCACCCGGAGCGTTTGCCTGTACGTCTGGCCGTCGATCGTCATCGAGAGCAGGTAGTCGCCGGTGTCCACGGTCGACGCACCGCCGCCGAAGCCGCGTCCGCCGCCACCACCGCCGCCGGTGATCCCGATGGCGCGCATGATCTCGAAGAGCTGCGCCTGGTCGAACCCGGCAGCGGGTCCACCGGCGCCGGGGGCGCCGGGGGCGCCGGGAGCGCCTGCACCGCGCGCACCGCCACCCGCTCCACCACGCCCGCCGCCAGCGGCGACGGCCTGCTCACCCGGCCGCTCCACCCAGCGGGGTGCACCGCCGCCGGCGCCACCGAAGCCGCCGCCGCCACCGCCACCGCCGAACCCGAAGGCGCGCGCCATCGCCTGCATGCCCTGCGCGCCACCGGAGAGGTTGCGCCGGATCATGTCGAGCGTGGCCTTGGGCACCGAGCCTTCCTTCTCGATCGAGTCGAGCGCGACCTCCACGCGACGCGCCTGCAGGATCGAGTCACGCAGTGCGGCGCCGGTGAGCGCCACCGTTGCCGGCGGACGACCGTTGAAGTTCCAGCTGACGCGATGGGTCCCGGCCTGCCCGCTGCCGGTGAGCGTCTGCAGCGTGTCACCCTTGGCGTCCTGCACCACGATGCGCGCGGCACCGCCCGACTTGCCGAGGCGGTACCAGATGTCCGCGCCGTACTGCGGGCTCGGGGCCTCGAAGATCCCGTGGCCGGTCGAGCCGCCCTCCACCGGGGCCTCGCCCCACTGGAACGCGGTGCGCGGCGCGAAAAGGTACGCCGGCATCGCCGCGACGGACCGGGTCAACTGCTCGAGCGGCGCGATGTCCACGGTCCAGAAGCCGCGGCCGTGCGTTGCCGCGATGAGCTCGGCGTCGCGCGGGTGGATCTTGAGGTCGTGCACCGGCACGTTCGGCAGGCCGGTCATGAACTTCTGCCAGGTCGCGCCGCGGTCGGCTGAGACATAGGCACCCACGTCGGTGCCCGCGAAGAGCAGGTCCTGGTTCTTCGGATCCTCGCGCACCACGTGCACGAAGTCCGGCCCGCCGCGCGGCAGGCCGCCGGCGATCGAACGGAACGTGCGGCCGCCATCGTTGGTCGCGAAGAGGTACGGCGTGAAGTCGCCGCGGCGGTGGTTGTCGTACGAGACGTAGAACGTGTTGATGTCGAACTGCGACGGCTCGATGCGCGAGACGTACGTGCCGGCCGGCACGCCGACCACCTTCGACGTCAGTTCCTCCCAGGAGCCGCCGTCGTTCGCGGTCATCCAGAGGCGCCCGTCGTCGGTGCCGGCGTACAGGTAGCCCGGCGTGATCGGCGACTCGTTGAGCGAGACGATCGTCGCGAACGTCTCGGCGCCCGTCGCGTCGGTCGTGATGCCTCCGGTGGTCTGCGTCGAGATGCGGATCTTCGTCGTGTCACCGTACGTGAGGTCGGGCGAGATCGGGAACATGTTGTCGCCGCGGTTCATGCTCTTCATGACGCGGTTCGCGGCGGTGTAGAAGATGCTCTGGTTGTGCGGCGAGAGGTGGAAGGGCGTGTTCCAGTTCCACCGCAGCTGCAGGTCGGTCGAGTCCCTCCGCTGCTTGGCGCGCAGGTCGGCGATCATGCGCCTCATCGCCGGCGTCTCCGGGCGCGCGGTGTCACCGCGCACGGTCATGATGCTGTCCTCCCACTTCATGTAGCCCGCGCGGTAGTTCGGCTTCTGGAGCGCGGTGCGTCGCCCCTCGGAGATCACGTAGCGGCCCATGTTGCCGCCCTGCGACTCGCTGTACACGATGTCCGGGTTCGTCTGGTCCTGCTGCGTGACGAATCCGTCGCCGCCGCCGACGTTGAACCACATCGCGTTGGAGATCGGGCCCTGCTTGCGCCGGCTCGGGCCGCACCAGGAGCCGTTGTCCTGCAGGCCGCCGCACACCCGGTAGGGCACCGCCATGTCGAATGAGACGTTGTACGGCTGGGCGACCGCGAAGTTGTTCAGGAAGACGTAGTTGCCGCCGTTGTCGAACGAGATCGCGACGCCGCCGTCGTCACCGACGATGTGGCGCTGGGGGTCGGTGGGGTCGATCCACATCGCGTGGTGGTCCACGTGGATCCCGACGGTCGCGTTCATCGCGTCCCTCCCACCGGTGTTCGACACCTTCACCGGCGTCGAGGAGAACCAGACGCGGTCCGGGTTCGTGGGGTGCACTCGCACCTGCGAGTAATAGAAGGGGCGCACGTTGTCGGTGCTGGTGCGCTCCCACGTCGTGCCCCCATCCGCCGAGCGATAGAGGCCGCTCAGCTTCTCCTGCGCCTTG
>JAOUHR010000463.1 GCA_029884515.1 Gemmatimonadota bacterium | reverse complement strand
CGGGCTGGCCGCACCTCACACCCCATGCGCGCCCAGCTCATCCCAGAGCGTCGCGAGGGCGCGCATGCCACGCCGGAAGTTGTCCTGGCTGATCCACTCGTCCGGCGCGTGCGCGTTCTCTCCCGGCAGGCCGAAGCCGATCAGGAGCACCGGCGCGCCGAGGATGCGTGCGAAATCGTTCACCACCGGGATGGAGCCGCCCTCACCCGTGATCACCGGCTTGCGCCCGAAGGCGGCAGCGAGCGCGCGCGAGGCCGATTCGTAGAGAGGGCCGGCGAGCTCGGCACGCCAGGGATGGCCACCGTGCAGCGTGGTGACCGTGACCTTCACGCCGGCGGGCGCCACCGCCTTCACGTGCGCCTCGAACGCGCGTGCGACCACCGCGGGGTCCTGGTCGGGCACGAGCCGGCAGCTGACCTTCACCATCGCCTTGCCGGGCAACACGGTCTTCGCGCCCTCGCCCGTGTAGCCGGAGAGGAGGCCGTTCACCTCGCAGGTGGGGCGCGTCCAGAGCTTCTCGAGCGTGGTGTAGCCGGGCTCGCCGCCCAAGGCGGCGACGTCGAGGTGCTTCTTGAAGTCCCCCTCGTCGAACGGCAGCGACTTCATCCCTTCGCGGACGGCGGGCGGAAAGTCGCGCACCGCATCGTAGAAACCTGCGATCGCCACGCGGCCGTCGGCATCGTGGAAGCTCGCGATGATGCGTGCGAGCGCCGCCGCCGGATTCACCACCGCACCGCCGTACATCCCCGAATGGAGGTCGGAGTTGGGGCCGGTGACGTCCACCTGGAAGTACGCCAGCCCGCGCAACGACGAAAGGATGCTCGGGATCCCGGGTGCGAACATCGCCGAGTCGGAGATGATGACCGCGCCGCAGGCGAGCTGCGCCTTGTGCTTCTCGATGAAGGGCGCGAGGTGGTCGGAGCCGACTTCCTCCTCGCCCTCGGCGAGCACGATCACGTTCACGGGGAGGGTCGCGCGCGTGGCGAGGTGCGCCTCCAGCGCGGCGACGTGGGCCCAGAGCTGCCCCTTGTCGTCCACGCTGCCGCGCGCGTAGATGTTGCCGTCGCGGAGGGTCGGCTCGAAGGCCGGTGACGTCCACAGCTCGAGCGGTTCCGGCGGCTGCACGTCGTAGTGGCCGTAGACGAGCACCGTGGGAGCACCGGCCGGCGCCTTGCGCCACTCGGCCAGCACGAGCGGATGGCCCTTGGTGGGCATCGTGCGCGTGGTGAAGCCGATCCGTTGCAGGCGCTCGTGCAGCCAGGCCGCGGCGCGCGCGGTGTCCTTGTTGTGCTCGGTGCGCGCGCTCACGCTCGGGATGCGCAGGAACTCGAAGAGGTCGTCGTGCAGCCGTTGATCGTTCGCGTCGAGCCAGCCGGCGAGGTCGTGCGGGACGGTAGTGGTGGTCTTGGTCATTGCGGGGAGAGTGGGGCGCGGGGATCCGGCCAGGCGCCGGTCCAGTCGGTGAGGATCCAGAGTCGGCGCTGCCCGAGCACCACGTCGCCGCGTTTGAGCGGGATGAAGGGGCCGGGTATGATGGAAGTGAAGTACGGTCGCAGGCGCCGGATGGGGCCGGGCACGCTGTCGCGCGGCAGCTCGAGCACGAGCAGCACGGTGTGGCCCGGTCGCGCGTCCTGCGTGAAGTTCGGCCAGAACTCGTACTGGTTCGGCCGGCCACCGAGGTTGAGCGCCGGCACGTCAGGATGCCCCGGCAGGTGGAAGGCGAGCATCGACGCGTCCTGGTAGCGATTCGCTGCCACTGAAACGCTGCCGGCGGGTCTCCCCTCAACCACCTCGATCGTGCGGAGGGCGCTGTCCACGGAGAGTGCGAGAGCGTCCCAGCCGTGCGCCTTCGAGACCTGGTCGCGCGCGGGCGGCAGCGGGAGCCAGGGCACCACCACGTGCATGTAGAGTGGCGCGGTGAGCGCGAGGGCGAGCCAGGCGCCCCGGCGTTCCCACGGGGTGCGGGCACCGCGACGCGCGGCTCCGAGCAGGACGATGCCGGGCAACCAGGCGATCGCGGGCCAGTTGGCGGAGACGCCCTTGCGGATGGCGCTGTAGAGGAAGAAGGCGAGGCAGAACGCGGCGACGACGGCGAGCGTCAGGCGCACCGAATCGTGCGAGGCGCCGGGTGCCGGCGCGGAAACGGTCGAGATAGCCGTCGGCGACGCGGACTCGGGCGGCGCGGCCGTCGGCCGCGCGTTGGTGGGCCGGGTCCCGGCGCCCATCTCCGGCGCGCGGAGCGAGCGCCAGATCGCCGCCACGACCAGCACGAAGAGGATGGGCGTGAGCAGGGCGGCCTGTCCGCCGATCAGCTCGAGCTCGCGGTTGTACCAGGTGCCGCGCGCGACGGGATCCAGCGCGTGGCCGAGCTGGAAGCGGAAGGCGATCCAGTC
>JAOUHR010000462.1 GCA_029884515.1 Gemmatimonadota bacterium | reverse complement strand
CATCGGTGGCGTGTGCCGTCACGGGAACGACGGCGAATGTGAGGGCTGCGAGGGCCACGGGCCAGCACGTGCGCATGAAGAGGGTGCTCCTTGAAAGAGAGGACAGCGAATGACTCACGGTGGGCTTGTCTCGACGCGCTTGAGGGCCGCGCGGACTGCGGGCTGCAATGCCGGGTCGGCCGGGAAGGCGATGTCGAAGGTCTGGCTCGGGTCGGCCCCGGCGTCCGCGGCGCGTTGGCGGAGCCAGAACGCCCGATACGCTACGGCGCGCGACGGCAGGACCCGGTCCAGGAGGTCCGCCCCGCATCGCACCGCCGCCAGGCTGGCTCGGCGCGCGCTGCGCGGGTCCCCTTCGCTGAACCCGCTGGCACCGGTGGCAGCGCGCGTGACGGCAGGAAAGCAGAGTTCACGAACGAACGCGAGGAGCGGCGCCTCGGGATCGGCGTCCCTGGGGAAGCTCCCCACCGCGACGAGGTTGTCCAGCCGGTCCACGGTCCCGGCGAAGATGCGCCCCTCGGGCCCAAGCGCTGGACTCACGATCAGCCGACCCGAGTCGAGGTGCTCCGCGCGCAACCACGAGGCGAGGGCCGGGGCGTAGGTCTCGTCCATCCGGCGCTGCCAGACGGCGAGCTCCGCCGGGGCGGGCGCGACCGGCCTCGCGCGTCCGAGGGCGGCGGCGAGCTCGGGCAATCGGTCGCGTCGCGCCGTGGACGACAGCGACTGCGACAGCGCCGTCACGAGGAGTGACGCGCGCGGCGTCGGCGCGCGGGGTGTCGGCGCGGACGCCGCGCGGATCGCCTCGGCGAGCGCCGCCCGGTCCGCCGACGGATGATAGAGCGGCACGAAATGGAGCACTTCGAACTCGCGGGAGCGCTCGAGCGCCCGGGCGAGCCCCCCATTGGGGGCTGCGTCGCCCGTGTCCCGCACGGGGCGGGGGGCGGTGAACGGAAAGGCCCCCGCGCCCTCGAGGTGGAGGTCGGCCAACAACTCGAACCAGGCGAGGGCGGCATCGGGCGCCGCGAGCGTCCACCGCCGGTCGTTGGCGGGAACCCGGGCCGGCGGAGCGGATGCTCCGGGCGGCGCCTGCGCTGGCAGCGCCGCGCCGGTGATGAGGAGCGAGGCACCGATGGTCATCCACGTCGCCGCACGGTCCCTGACCCGTCGGCCCGCGGCCGGGGATGCGCCACGGCGCCGGGAGCGTCGCGTCGCGACCATCACGGATCCAGTCGCAGGCGCGGTCGACCTGCTTGCGGAGCGACGATTCCCACGAAGGGGGGCGAGCAGGTGTATCGCCATATGCCCAATATCGCATATAATCGAGCGTACACGCCAGATGTGCCCTGCCGGCCGGCTCCCCTACGCTATTTTCCCTCCATGCCCACCACCCGACGCCCCCAGATACGGAGATCCCCGCCGCGGCGCCTGCCGACCCCGGAGCTCCTCGCGATGATCGCCAAGCGCTTCCGCGCGCTCGGCGAACCGGCCCGGCTGGCCGTGCTGCATGCGCTGGAGAACGGGCCGCTGACCGTGACCGAACTGGTCGCGGCGACCGGGCTCGGACAGGGCAACCTCTCCAAGCACCTGCAGCAGCTCCACGCCGCGGGATTCCTCACCCGGAGACGGGAGGGCCTCTTCGTCTACTACGAGCTGGCCGACGAGGACGTGCTGCAACTCTGCGAACTGATGTGTGGGCGAATGGAAGCCGACATCGACAGCGCCCGGGAGACGCTCACCAGCCGCCGAGGCGCGTGATGCGGCCCTGCGTCCCCACCGCCCAGCCGGCGCGCGGCGAAGCGAACGCGACGGCCCAGTAGTTGGCCGTGTCGATCGGCGTCCAGCTCGCCCCCTCGTCGCGCGTGTAGGCGGCACCGTTCGGGCCGGCCGCGACATACGCGGGCACGCGGGCTCCCGGCACCGCCGACCCACCCCAGGTACCGACCCTGAAGGGCGGACTCGCCCTCGGGACCCAGGTCGCGCCGCCATCGGAGGTCGTCGCGACGAGGGTGTCGCCCGGCCGCACCGCGTAGCCGCCGCCGAACACCATGCCGTGCCGCACGTCACGAAAGACGACCGATTGCGCGCCGCTACCCTCGTGCGTGGTGATCGGCAGGGTCTCGAGCGCCCACGTGCGCCCGTAGTCCGCGGTGCGCAACAGTCGCGAGCGGGCCGGGGTGTTCATCACGATCCACGCGCGACCGCCGGCGCCCGTCTCGAGGCAGGTCCCGCTCGCAGCGAAGCTTCCCTCCCCCTCCGCCGCACCCGGCAGCGTGCTCGCGGGGATCCGCGACCAGTTCGCACCGCCGTCGACGGTCGTCAGGATCGCCATCTCCACTCCCGTCGCGTCGCCGATCGCGATCCCGCGCTGCACATCCCAGAAGTCGAAGCAGTCATAGAAC
>JAOUHR010000075.1 GCA_029884515.1 Gemmatimonadota bacterium | reverse complement strand
CACCGATCGTTCAGCGTCAGACGCACCGAAAACGTGTCGCGGCGGACGCCCGCGTCAACCCCACTCGCGTGTCACGGCGACGGCGTCAGCGTGCCGGATCCGCGCCCCCGGCGGCCGGCTGCCGCTCCAGCCGCCGCTCCGCACGGTCGAGCCGCTCCTGCGCCGCGCCCAACGCCTTCTTCAGGTCACCGGACTCGATCTCGAGCGCCTGCACCGCCTCCAGCGCCTCGAGCGCCGCGAGCCGCGCCTGGAACTCGCTCTCCGAGGGACGGCGGCGCAGGCGCTGCGCCCACAGCCCGAAGGCGACGGCGAGCGCCGCGTGTCCCGTGGCATGCCAGGGTTCGGCCGGCTGTGCCGCGAACCAGACGGCGGCGACGTTGACCGCGCTGAGCACGGCCGCAATGGGGAACCAGATCGACGGCTTGAATGTCATGCGAAGTCCTCGGGCTCGAGCGGTGGAGAGGCGACTCGCTGCGAGGACCGTACGGTGCGCACCCACCGGTGTTTCGCTAGAAATTCAATGCCTTGAGCAGCGCCTGGAACCGCGGCTCCCCGCGCAGCCGGTCGAAGATCGGGTCCTGCCCGAGCCAGCCGAGCATCTGGGAGTCTGCTGCGCGCGCCAGCTCGAGGTTGTCGATGGCGCGCGCGTGGTCGCCGAGGCCGAGGTGCACGAGCGCCATGTTGAAGGGCAGCACCTCACCCGTCGGCGACATCGCCTTGAGCTCCGCGAGCGCGGCCATCGTGCCCGCGCGGTCGCCCGCCGCGCCGCGTGCGTACGCGAGGTAGGCGGTCACGAAGGGGGGTGCGCCGAGCGTCCGCGACCGCTCGATGAAGGGGATCGCCTCCTTCCAGCGCCCGGCACCCATCTCGGCCCAGCCCTGGATCATCACGGGGAAGAAGTAGGAGGGGTCGAGCTCCTCCGCGCGGCGCGCCAGCGCCTTCGCGCTCTCGAAGTCTCGCCTGTTGATGAACGCCATGTTGGCGTCCACCAGCACCTGCGGGTTGAGCGGATCGAGCGCCTCCGCCCTTCGGCTCTCGGCGATCGACTCGTCCAGCCGCCCGATGAAGGCGAGGCCGAGCGCGAACTGGTCGTGCGCGAAGGCGTAGTTCGGGTTGAGGGCGATCGCCATGCGGAACTCGGCCTCCATCCCCTTCCAGTCGTACTCATAGAAGAGCTTGAACACGGCGAGCGAGGTGTGCGCCTCGGCCGAGTTCGGGTCGAGCTCGAGCGCCTGCTCGGCCGCGGCCCGCGCCTTGGGCTTGGCCGCGCTGGCGGTGATGAAACCCTCGTTGTAGCCGGCCCAGAGGTAGGCATCCGAGAGCCCCGACCACGCGGGCGCGAAGGTCGGGTTGAGTCGCACCGCCTCCTCGAACTGTTCGATCGCCTTCCGCAGGTTCTCGTCGCTCGGCCGATTGAAGAAGTAGCGGCCCTTGAGGTAGGCGTCGTGCCCGTCGGCGTTCACGGTCTGCGCCGTGGCGAGCCGCGTCTGCTCACCCGGCGTGAGCTGGACGTTGATCTCGCTCGCGATGGCCTGCGCCAGCTGGCCCTGCAGCGACAGCACGTCGTTCGAGTTGCCCTCGAAGGTCTTGGCCCAGAGGTGCTTGTCCGCGCGCGTGTCGATGAGCTGCGCGGTGATCCGCACCTTGTCGCCCGAGCGGACGACCGAACCCTCCACCACCGCGTCCACGTTGAGCGCCTTGCCGATCTCCGGCGTGGCCGGGCGGTTCTTCCCCCCGAACTGCATCGCCGAGCCGCGGGAGGTGACGCGGAGTTGGCTGATGCTCGCGAGCGCGGCGGTCAGCTCGTCGGTCATCCCCTCGGCGAAGTAGTCCTGCGATGCGTCGCCCGAGTAGTTGTCGAGCGGGAGCACGGCGATGGAGCGGATGCCCCCCGTCGCGCGCCCGATCCCGAGACCAGCCCAGAGGGCGACGGCGAGCGCGACCGCGCCCATGGCGCCGAGTGCAGCGACGGCGACGGTGCGCGTGCGCCGCGTGAACTGCGCGTTCGCGTGGGCCCTCGCGCTGGCGTCCGCGGCCGATGGCGCCGATGGTGTCGACGTCGTCAGCGCATCGATGAACTCCCGCGCACTGGCGAACCGGTCGGTCGGCGCCTTCGCCAGCGCGCGCATCACCGCAGCATCGAGTGCGGGCGGGACGGTGTCGCGCACCACGCGCAGCGGTGTCGGCGGCTCGGTCATCAGCTTCGCCATGATCACGCGCGGTGAGGGGCCGGTCACGGGCGGTTCACCGGCGAGCATCTCGTACGCCACGGCACCCAGTGCGTACACGTCGCTCCGCGCATCGAGGTCGCGCTCGCCGGTGGCCTGCTCAGGGCTCATGTACTGCAGCGTGCCGATCGAGAGCCCGGTGCCGGTGAGCCGCCCGCCCCCCGCCTCGCTCACGGCGAGTGCGATGCCGAAGTCGGCGAGCCGCGCCTCACCCTCGTGGAGGAGGATGTTCTCCGGCTTGATGTCTCGGTGGATGATCCCCTGCCGGTGCGCGTAGTCGAGCGCGCCGGCGACCTGGCCGATGATGCGGATGGTCTCGTCCACGGGCATCAGCTTGTCGCGGCCCAGCCGGTCGCGCAGCGACTCGCCCGGCACGAAGGGCATCACGTAGAAGAGCGCCTCGCCCGCGCTCCCCGAATCGTAGAGCGGAAGGATGTGCGGGTGCTGCAGGTTGGCCGTCACCCGGATCTCCTTCAGGAAGCGCTCACCGCCGAGCGCGGCGGCCAGCTCGGGCTTGAGGACCTTGAGCGCGACCTGCCGGGCGTGCTTGAGGTCCTCGGCGAGGTAGACCGTGGCCATGCCACCGGCGCCGACTTCGCGCTCGATGCGATAGCGGTCGGCGAGGGCGGAGTTCAAGCCGGCGAGGGTCGTGGGCATACCTGAAGTTGCGGCCCGTGCGGGGCCGGTGCCATTCCCTCGCCTTGCGAGCGCACAGGGGGCGCGCGAGCATACGGTAATGCTCGCACGTCAGCGGTCGGGACTCCCGGCGATGACGTGATGACCCCGGGGCAACGCGCCGGTCCGGTTCCCATGGACATCCTCGCCCGACTCACCACCGCACTGCAGGGCCGCTACGAGATCGAGGGCGAATTGGGCCGCGGCGGCATGGCGACGGTCTACCGCGCCCGCGACCTGCGCCACGACCGCCACGTCGCCATCAAGGCGTTCGCCACCGATACCGCCGGCGACGCGGCGAGCCAGCGCTTCCAGCTCGAGATCCGGATCGTCGCCGCGCTCTCGCATCCGCACATCGTCCCGCTCTTCGACTCCGCCACCGAGGCCGGGGTCGCCTGGTTCGCGATGCCCGTGGTGGAAGGGGAATCGCTGCGCCAGCGCCTGGCGCGTGAAGGACAACTGCCGCTCGACGACGCCCGGCGCATCACGCTCGAGGTGGCGAGCGCCCTCGCGTACGCCCATGGACAGGGCGTCGTGCACCGGGACATCAAGCCCGAGAACATCCTGCTGCAACATGCGCAGGCGGTGGTCAGCGACTTCGGCGTCGCGCGCGCCCTCGCCGGCCCGGGCGGGTCGCGCCTCACCGGCACCGGCCTCGGCGTCGGCACACCGGCGTACATGAGCCCCGAGCAGATCAGTGGCGAGTCCGACGTGGGGCCGCACGCCGACCAGTACGCGCTGGCGATGGTCTTCTATGAGATGCTCACCGGTGACCAACCGTTCAGCGCGTCGACCCCCCAGGCCTTGCTTGCGAGGAAGATGCACGGGGAGATCCACGCGGTGTCCACCGTGCGGCCTTCCGTCACGCCGGCCGTGGACGCGCTGTTGCGAAAGGCCCTCGCGCCGGTGGCCGCGGACCGGTTCCCGGACATGCACGCCTTCGCCGAGGCCGTGCGCGCGAGCGAGGACCCGGACGCGGAGCGGAGGGTACGGCGCGTTGCCCGGAACCGGCGCGCGGTGGCCGCGGGCATCGGCGTGATCGGGGTCGTCGCCGCCGTGCTGCTGTGGCTCCGCCTCGCGGGAGTCCCGCTCGACCCGCACCTCATCGCCATCTATCCGTTCCGCGTCTCCACGCCGGGCGCCAACGACTGGAGCGAAACCCTGCCGGACCTCCTCGCGACGACGCTCGAAGGCACGCCCGGCCTGCGCGTGGCGGACCCGTGGTCGCTCTGGCGACTGCTGCGGGCGTCGGACGGCGGCGCATTGCGGAGTCCGGATCCCCGTGAAGCGTCCGAGCTGGCACGAACGCGCGGCGCGGCGCGATACCTGCTCGGCTCGGTGCGGCGCGACGGCGCCCGGATGGGCGTCACCGTGAGGCTCTACTTCACGGCCACCGACAGCGTGGAACTGACGTTCGTCGAGGAGGCGGCCGAGGACAGTCTCGGCGCGCTCGCCGAGCGGCTGGCCATCGCGATCATGGGCGCGAGCGGCGGTCAGGGTCCGGGGGCGGAAGGGCTGAGTCCGGGCCGGTCCGTGACGTCCTCGCCCAAGGCGATGAAGGAGTACCTGGCCGCGCGCGCGGCATTGCGCCGCGGGATGATCGACTCGGCGAATCGTGCGATCGATCGCGCGGTGGCGCTCGACTCCAGCTTCGCGCTCGCGTTGACCGAGGCCGTCGGCATCAAGTCCTGGGCGCAGTCCGCCCTGGGACAGCCGTACGCGGGGCTTCGGCGGCTCATCGCGAAGGCCCGTGCGTCCGAGTCCTCGCTGGGCGAGCGGAACCGGTTCCGCCTGCAGCTCCAGGATGCGCTGATCGAGACCGACGGGCCGCGGGCCGCGGAGCTGGCGCGCCGGCTGGTGGAGATCGACCCTTCCGACTTCGAGGCGTGGAACGCCACGTCGTACATGCGACAGGTCCTCGGCTGGCAGTTCGGTGCGACGCCGGCGGACGCGCTCGAGGCGGCCGATCGTGCGCTGGCGCTCGACTCCACCAACGCGCTGGCGCTCACGCGTCGCCTCTTCTTCGCGTCACAGGGCGGCGACCCCGGCGACATGCGCCGGCAGCTGGTGCGCGTCGCGCAGTACGAACTGGATGGCGTCGCAAGGGGGATGGAGCTGGCGCTCGAGATCCTGCTCGCCCGGGATGCCGGCGTGGACAGCCTGCTCGACGTGGTATCGACGTATCCGATCCCGGTATGGACGAGCGCCTACCGCGCCGTGAGGACCACGCGGCCCGACCGCGCCGGCGCACTCGCCAGGCACCTCCTGCAGCGCGCCGAACCGGGGTTCGAGACGCGCATGGGACAGAACATGGTGGCGCTCCTCGAACTGGCGGCGGGTCGCGCGGACAGCGTGGCGGCGATGTACGACGCTGCGGCCGGCTCCTTCGCAGCTCCTGACCGCCATCGATTCGACCTCGGGTTCCTCGCCGCCGCGATCCTGGGCTTGTCGACGGATGCGATGACCGACCGGGCGATCGAATCCCTGCGTCGCGAGGCACCCGTGGACTCGGCCGTGGCACTCTTCCAGAGGCGCGACATCTGGCGGAGCGGGTGGATGCTCGCCGCGTACCATGCCGGATATGGGGACACCACCGTCACCCGGCGCTGGCGCACGGTGATGGACTCGTTCCCCACGGAGGGCGCGCATCCGGCGGAGTACGTGAAGGCGCTGCAGTCGGACCTCGACGCCCGGCTGGCTGCGCGCCGGGGCGACACGCGCACGGCACTCGCGCACGCATCGCGCGCGCTGGGGCTGTGGACCATCCACACCGATAACGCATCCGAGATCGATCCGGAGGTGCAGATCCGCTTCCTCACCGCCGGCCTCCTCCGCGCCGAGGGACTCGCCGACAGCGCCGCGATCGTCCTCGCGTCGCTGACCCCGCCCGCGACGTGGCTGGTGGGGATCACGCCCCTCGCCTGGATGGAACTCGGGGAGCTCGCGGAGGCGGGGCGCGATTGCGCGCACGCAGCGGCTCACTATGCGTCGGCACTCAGGCTCTGGGACACCACGAGCCTGGCCGTGGCCGGGCCGCGGGCGCGCGCGCGCGCCGGGCAGGCGCGCTGCGGTGCGCAGGGGCGCTAGAGCTCGCGGATCCAGATGTTGCGGTAGCTCACCGGGTTCCCGTGGTACTGGAGCAGCAGCGGCTCCCGGATCCCGTGCGGCTCGTACTTCGGCAAGCCGGTGTAGACCGTGCTCCCCTTGAGCTCCACGTGGTCCTGCACCAGCACGCCGTTGTGCAGCACCGTCACGTACCCGGGCGCACGCAGCGTGCCATCGTCATCGAACCGCGGCGCGCGGAAGACGATGTCGTAGCTTTGCCACTCGCCCGGCTTGCGGCTCGCGTTCACGAGCGGCACGTACTGCTTGTAGATGCTCGCGGCCTGGCCGTTCGAGTAGGTGGGGTTCTCGTACGAGTCGAGCACCTGCACCTCGTAGCGGCCCTGCAGGTAGACGCCGCTGTTGCCGCGATCCTGCCCGTTGCCCTCGACCTTCGCCGGCGTGCGCCACTCGATGTGCAGCTGGATGTCACCGAATCCGCGGGTGGTACGGATGTCGCCGGCACCACCGACCGCGGTGAACGCGCCGTCCTCGACCTTCCAGCGCGACGGCTTCCCGTCCACTCCCTGCCACTGCGAGAGGTCCTTCCCGTCGAAGAGCACGATCGCGTCCGCCGGTGGCGCCGCGCCGATGCCCGGGGTCACCACGGGCGGCACTGGCTCCCACTGCTCCGTGGCCTTGGGGTCAGGTCGCGTCTGCTGTGCCCGCGCCTCCGGGACGAGCAACGGGAGCAGCGCGACGCCGATGATCGCGCTGCGCGCGAGGGTACGTGTGATCGTCATGGTCTTCGCCGTCTGGGGTCGGATTCGGGCCGCTGAACGCCGCGCGGCTCCCTCGTGCGAATCTACAGCGTGGCGCGCGCGGTGTGCGCCGCGCCACGCGTCCTCTACGACCCCCGGCCCTGGTTGCTCCTGCGGAACCGCGGCCACGGCGCGCCGGCCTGCAGCCCGTGGCTGTCGGTGGTGATGGAGTAGACGTTCCCCTGGAGGTCGGAGATCACGAGCCACCCCGCGGCACCGAGTGCGGGCGAACTCCAGGTGATCCCGCTGCGAGTCTCCACGCGCCATCGTTCGGCGCCGGTCGCGGGATCGAGCGCATGCACGCGCCCGAACTCGTGCCCCACGTGGATGGTCCCGTCCGAGCCGATCGCCGGCGAGGAGTAGATGTCGAAGTGGTCCGCGGGGACGCCGGGTGGCAGGTCCGTGGGCGTGAAGGTCCACTTCAGCGTGCCGTTCGGGCGGATCGCGAACACCACCGACGCGGGATTCCCGTGGGTGGTGCCCAGGTAGATCGTGCCGTCGGAGCCGATGGCCGGCGACGAGCGCATCTCGCACGTGAAGCCGGCGCTGCTCGCCGCGAACATCCACCGCAGCGTGCCCGACGGCGACACCGCATAGAGCTCGCAGCCGTTCGTGGCCACGTAGATCGAGCCGTCCGCGCCGAGCGCGGGTGACGCGAGGACGTGGTCGTTCACGCCCAGCGGGAGTGACCAGACCGTGTGCCCATCCGACGGGTCGAGCGCCGTGAGCGGCACGTTGTGCGCGGCGAAATACACGACCGTGCCGTTGTCGCCGACCACCGGCGCGGCGCGGAACTCCTCGGGGTTCGACTCGAAGCGGCGCCAGCGGATCGCTCCGCTGGCGTCGATCGCGTAGAGGCCGCCGAGCGCGACGTACGCGCTGCCGTCGGGCGCGACGGCGGGCGTGGACGCTCCCACGTCCACCGGCATCACCTGGTCGGGCCGGATGCCTTGGCGCCAGACGAGGGTGCCAGCGGCGGTGAGCCGGAACACCGTGTCGCCAGCCACGAAGGTGATCGAGGCGTCGAGCGCCACGGCAGGCGACGAGCGCACCTCGCGCGCGCCGAGGGGGAAGCTCCAGAGCGTCGCGCCGTTCGACGCG
>JAOUHR010000461.1 GCA_029884515.1 Gemmatimonadota bacterium | reverse complement strand
ACTCCGCATCCACGACTATTGTGAGAGTGTGGGCGTCCCCGTCTGGTGCGGTGGGATGCTCGAGAGCGGGATCGGTCGCGCCTACAACGTCGCGCTCGCCTCGCTGCCCAATTTCACGCTCCCCGGCGACCTCTCGCCGAGCGCGCGGTACTGGAAGCAGGACATCGTGACGCCGGAATGGACGATGGACGGCGACGGCATGGTGGACGTGCCGCTCTCCGGACCGGGGATCGGCGTGAAGGTGGACCGCAAGCGGATCGACGCACTCACCGTGCGCACCGAGGAGATACGAACCGGATGACCGGAACGCAGGGGTTGATCGACCAGTTCACGCCTGCGGAGCGCGACGCGCTCCTCGAGTTGCGCCGCGCGCTGCACCGCAATCCGGAACCGGCGTGGGAGGAGCACAAGACGCAGGCGATCCTGCGCGCCGCGCTCGAGAAGGCGGGCATCAGGGTGGAGCGCGAGGTCGCCAAAACGGGCCTCATCGCCACCATTCCCGGCAAGTCGAAGAACGGTCCGGTGGTCGCGATCCGCGGCGACATCGACGCGCTGCCGATCATCGAGGAGACGGGACTCCCGTTCGCGTCCGAGAATCACGGGATGATGCACGCCTGCGGCCACGACATGCACGCGACATGGACCGTCGCCGCGGGAGTGTTGCTCGCCAGGTCGCCCGCGGTGGGCGAGGTGCGCCTCGTGCTGCAGCCCGCCGAGGAAGTGGGGGAGGGTGCCGCGAAGGTGATCGCGAGCGGCGCGCTCGAGCGCGTGCAGGCGATCTTCGGCGCGCACGTGGACTGGCGCTACGAGGTCGGCGAGTTCGTCGCGCAAGCAGGTCCGCTCGCGGCGAGCACCGACACCTTCGAGGTGGACTTCCGCGGGAGCGGTGGTCACGGCGCTCGCCCGCAGGACACCAAGGACCCGGTGGTCGGGATGGCCAGCTTCGTCGGCGACGTGCAGACGGTGGTCTCGCGCCGACTCGACCCCGCGATCCCCGGCGTGATCAGTGTGGGAGTCCTGCGTGCAGGCAACGCTGCGAACGTCATTCCCGAGACCTCGTTCTGCGCTGGCACCATCCGCGCGACCACGCCGGAGGTCCGGACGATGCTCGCCGGCGAGCTCTCCCGCCTCGCGCACTCCGTGGCCGCGACGCACCAGCTCACGGCGAAGGTCACGCTCAAGGAAGGCACGCCACCGCTCGTCAACCCGGAGACGGGTGCGGGATGGGCTCAGGACGCGGTGCGCGACCTGCTCGGGAAGCAGGCACTCCGGACGCTCCTGCGCGCCAACATGGGGGGCGAGGACTTCGCCTTTTATCTCGAGAAGATGGACGGCTGCTTCATCCGGGTCGGGACGCACCGCGACGGACGGGAGCGGATCGGGGTGCACAACTCGAAGTTCGATCCGGACGAGTCGACGATCTATCTCGCGGGCGCGGTGCTGGCGGAGTGTGCGCGGAAGGCCAGTGCGGAGCTCACTGGCTGAACGCGCGCCGCGCCCTTGCTCGGCGACTCAACTCACACCATATCTGGCCATGCTCCCCATCAACCTCTCCGGCAAGCGCGCCCTGATCGCCGGCGTCGCCGACGCCGACGGCTTCGGCTTCGCCATCGCCAAGGCCATGATCCAGGCCGGCGCCACCGTCTGCGTGGCCACCTGGCCGCCAGCGCTCAACATCTTCCTCAACCTCCTCGAGCGCGGGAAGATGGACGAGGCCCGCAAGCTCCCGGACGGGACGCTGCTCGAGTTCGAGAAGATCTACCCGCTCGACGCCGCCTTCGACCGCCTCGGGGACGTCCCTGCGGAGATCCGCGACAACAAGCGCTACAAGGACACCGGCGACTTCACGCTCGAGGGACTCGCCGCGCGGATGCGCGCCGACTTCGGCGACAAGCCGCTCGACATCCTCGTCCACTCGCTCGCCAACGGCCCCGAAGTGAAGAAGCCGCTGCTCGAGGTGAGCCGCGCCGGCTACCTCTCGGCTGTGAGCGTCAGCGCCTACTCGTTGATCGGGATGCTCCGCGCCTTCGGCCCGATGCTGCGGAAGGACGCGAGCGTCGGCTCGCTCACCTACATGGCGAGCGAGCGGGCGATCCCCGGCTACGGCGGCGGGATGTCGTCGGCCAAGGCCGCGCTCGAGAGCGACACGCGGGTGCTCGCCTACGAGGCGGGCCGCAAGTACGGCGCGCGCGTCAACACCGTGAGCGCGGGCCCCTACGCCTCGCGCGCCGCGAGCGCGATCGGCATCATCGCCGGGATGGTGAAGTACTGCGAAGCCAACTCGGCGCTCCCCCAGGCCCTCGACGCGACGGAGGTGGGGCACGCGATGGCCTTCCTCTGCTCACCGCTCGCCAGCGGGATCACGGGGACGACGCTGTACGTGGACAAGGGATACCACGCGATGGGGA
>JAOUHR010000213.1 GCA_029884515.1 Gemmatimonadota bacterium | reverse complement strand
CCCACCACGAAGCCGAAGGGAAAGTGACCGCGCCGGAAGCACCGACGAACACGACCCACGACACCAGCGACGACGAGACCGGCATCACCGAGGACCAGGTGAAGCTCGCGCTCCGTCGCGTGAAGGACCCCGAGCTCAACCTCAACATCCTCGACCTCGGCCTCATCTACGAGATCCGCGTGGAGGGCGTCGACGTCACGGTGGACATGAGCCTGACCTCGCCGGGCTGCCCGTCGGGCCCCGAGATCATGACCGACGCAGAGCAGCAGTTGAAGGCGCTGCCGGGGATCGGGACGGTGACGGTGAACCTCGTCTGGTCGCCGATGTGGACGCCGGAGCGGATCGAGCCGCGCGTCCGCGCCTATCTCGGCTTCTAGCCCGGGACTACTCCCGGTACGGCGACCCGCCCGCCCAGGGCTTGAGCGCCTTGACGAAGCCCTCGCCGAGTTCGGCGACCTGCCACCGACGGAATTCCGGGATCTGCGCGAGCGCTGACGCCTCGGGCGGCAGCAGGCGGGCCACCGTCTCCATGCGATCCCGCGAACAGAGCACGCCCGGATCGATCTCGAGTCGCGTCGCGGCCGCGTCGCGCACTGCCTTGAGCGCACCCACCTTGCGGTCGAAGTCCGGGTCGCGGTCCCATCGCGCCGAGCGCTGGAACCGGGGCAGCTCGCCATCCGGCACTTCGCGCCCGCGCGCGATCGCCGCAAGGATCTCGTCGCCCGAGCGCTCGAGGATCCCGCGCGGCATCCCCTTGATGGCGCCGAGCGCCTTCTTCGTGTCGGGCGCGGTGCGCGCCGCCTCGAGCAGCACCTCGTTGGAGACCACGCGGAACGTGGCGCGGTCGAGCTTGAGCGCGGCGGCATCACGCCAGTGCGCGAGTTCACGGAAGAGCGCGAGCTCGCGACGCGTGAGGTCGCGCGCACCCTTGATCCTGAGGAAGCCCTGGCTCTTGTCCTCTTCCTGCCACCGGATGGACTCGAGGCGCTCGAACTCCTCGCGCGCCCAGGCGCGCCGACCCTTCTGCTCGAGCTCATCGTGCAGGATGTCGCGGAGGCCGAGCAGGTGCATCGTGTCCTGCGCGGCGTAGTCGAGCATGTCCTCCGTGAGGGGGCGCATGGACCAGTCGGCGCGCTGGTGCTTCTTGTCGAGCTTGAGGCCGAACGAGCGCTCGAGCAGCGCCGCCAGGCCGAACGCCTTGATGCCGAGCAGCTGAGCGGCGATGCGCGTGTCGAAGACGTTCCGGATCTGCCAGCCGTAGTCCTGGAAGAGGAGCCGGAGATCGTAGTCCGCGTCGTGGAAGACGACCTCGATCTTCGGGTCCTCGAGGATCGCGCCGAGTCCCTTGGGCTTCGCGATCCCGAGGGGGTCGATGATCGCGTGCTGGTCTCGCGTCGAGAGCTGGAGCAGGTAGATGCGGTCGACGAACTTGTGGAAGCTCGCCCCCTCGGTGTCGAGCGCCAGGATGGCCGTGCGCCGGATGGACGCGAGCCACGCTTCGACGGAGGCATCGGTGTCCAGGTAGGTGGCGGTCGGCGTGGCGGATCGGGGCACGGGCGTGGCGCTCGGGGTTCGGTGGGTCTGTCAGCCGCCGGAATCTAGCCGTGCGTACCCCCTTGCGCCCTTGCCGGGAGCGAGGAGAGAGGCCTTCTTCCGTCACCCCTTCGCCCGAACGCCGTGCCCGCACCCTTCGAGTCCCCCGAACCACGCGTCCCCGTCGCCCCGGTCTCCCAGTCGGACCTGGTGCGGGCCGCACTGGTCGTGGTCGCCACCCTGGTGGGGCTCCAGCTACTCTGGTCGGCACGGTTCCTCGTGCTCACCGCCTTCCTCGGCGTGCTCTTCGGCCTCGCCGCGAGCCAAGGTGTGGACTGGATGCAGGCGAGGATGCGGATCAAGCGGAGCGCCGCCGCCGCACTCATCGTCTTCGGCACCGTCATCTCGCTCGTGTTCGTCGGACTCTGGACCGGCCCGACGCTCGCCGTGCAGTCGCAGGAGCTTCGCACCAAGCTGCCCGAGGCAGTGACCAAGCTGGAGGCGTGGCTCGAGACGAACCAGCCGCGCCTTCTCGACGCGATCGCGCCACCGGACACGGGCGCGCGATCGGCGACGGGCACGCCGGGTACACCCCTCATCGCGCGCGCGCCACAGGCCGGCGCGGACTCGATCCCCGTGGCGGCGCCGCAAGGCCGGCTGCTGTCCGCACTCGCCAAGCAGACCGCATCGCTCGGCAATTTCGCGTTCGGTGTCCTGCAGTCCACGCTGGCCGTCGTCGGCGCGACGGTGCTGATCATCTTCCTCGCGCTCTACGTCGCGAGCGACACCGATACGTACCGACAGGGCGTGCTGCTGCTCGTCCCCGTGGATCGCCGGGAGCGGTTCGCCGAGCTGCTCACGGCGCTGAGCCTGGCGCTCCGCACCTGGTTCGGCACGCAGCTGATCGCGATGCTCGTGATCGGCGCCGTCACCACCATCACCCTCGCGGTCATTGGCGTGCGCGGCGCACTCCCCCTTGGCGTACTCGCAGGGATCTTCGAGTTCATCCCGAACGTCGGGCCCATCCTGAGTGCCATCCCTGCCGTGTTGGTGGGCTTCGCCGATTCACCGCGGATGGCACTGATCGTCGTGATCGTCTACTGGGCGATCCAGTTCCTCGAGAACAACCTGCTCATTCCGTACCTGATGAAGCAGCAGCTGGACCTGCCGCCCGCGCTCACCCTCGTGACGCAGGTGGTGATGGCATACGTGTTCGGCTTCCTCGGGCTCTTCGTGGCGATCCCGCTCCTCGCCACCGTGGTCGTCGCCGTGCGCATGCTGTGGGTGGAGGACGACCTGCCCCCCTTCCCCACGGTGGAACTCCCCGCAGCCGTCGCCGCAGAGCAACCTCGAGGGGCCGGTGGTGTTGAGTAGCTTGCCCCCGGGCCTCACCCCTGCGACCATTCGCGGCACACCCACCTGAACGGATCCTCTCCTGAGCCCTTCGACACCCCCGCACGCCCAGAGCGCCGCAGAGCAGACACCCGCTGCGCGCGTCGGCGCCGTCCTCTTCCGCAACCGGGGCTGGCTGCCGGTCCCGTTCCTCCTTGTTCCGCTGCTCGCGCCGGGGAGCACCTCCCCGCGCACGACCGTCGCCGGACTCGCGCTGATGGTCCTCGGCGAGGCGTGGCGGATGTGGGGCGTGGCCACGGCCGGCACCGTCACGCGACGCCGCTCGCGCGAGGTGGAGACGTTGGTGAGCCACGGCCCGTTCGCCTGGAGCCGCAATCCGCTCTACGTGGGCAACTTCCTGATCTGGATGGGCGTCATCACGCTCTCGGGCGTGCTCTGGTTCCTGCCCGTTGCCGTGCTGCTCTTCGCGCTCGAGTACTTCTACATCGTGCGCTACGAGGAAGGCGTGCTGGAGAGCATCTTCGGCGCGGACTACCTGCGGTACAAGGAACACACGCCGCGCTGGTTCCCGAGGCCGCCCGCGAGGGGCACGGCGGGAGACTTCTTCTGGGCGGAGGCGTGGCGCAGCGAGCTCAGCACCTTCCTCCAGTATGCGGTGATCCTCGGGCTCTTCTACGCCAAGGCGCGCTGGGTGACTGGGCGATACTAGCGCGTCAGCGCTGGGGCCGGCCTGGCTTCGGGTCCTTCTCGAACGCCTCGCGATTGAGCTGGATGTACTGCTTCATGTTCGCCGGCACGTCCTCCTCGGGGAAGATCGCCGTCACCGGGCACTCGGGCTCGCACGCGCCGCAGTCGATGCACTCGTCCGGATGGATGAAGAGCTGGTCCGGACCCTCATAGATGCAGTCCACCGGGCACACGTCGACACAGGAGCGGTCCTTGGTGTTGATGCAGGCTTCGGTGATCACGTACGGCATGGCGTCCTCAGTGGGTGTGCAGGCGCCGGTCGCGCCGTCACGCAAGATAGAGGGCCGAGGCGGTGGCGAACAGGCCTCCACGGAGGCGCGGCTCATCCCGCCGCTCGCGCTGGACACGATCCGCGCCCGCCGGTAAATCCCTCTCGTGGACCTCACCATCAACGGCCGTACCGTCTCTGCCACACCGGCGGGCGACGTCACGCTGCTCGACTTCCTGCGCGACACGCTGGCCCTCACCGGCACCAAGCGGGTCTGCGACCGCGGCGAGTGCGGGGCTTGCACCGTGCTGCTCGACGGAGCGCCCACCTACAGCTGCCTGACGCTCGTGAACGGATGCGCTGGCCGTGCCGTCGAGACCATCGAGGGACTTGGGACCACGGAGGCGCCGCACGCGCTGCAGCGTGCGTTCGTCGCCGAGGATGCGGCGCAGTGTGGCTTCTGCACCCCGGGCCAGCTGATGGCGGCGGCGGCGCTCCTCGCGCGGAATCCCGACCCGAGCGAGCAGGAGGTCGCGCATGCGCTCAGCGGCAACCTCTGCCGCTGCGGCACCTACCCGAAGATCGTGCGCGCGGTGCGGCGCGCGGCCGCAGGCCGGTAGGCACATGGCCAAGGTACCGCGCAAGGCTCCGCCCAAGGCTCCACCGAAGGCCCCGCGTGGTGCGGCCAGGTCGGCGGGCATTCCCGCGCCTGCTCCTCGCTTCATCACGACGACCGTCGAGGTGGAAGGCCGCACCGAGGAGCGCGTCGTGGAGCTGCCCGCCTTCGAGCCCGCGCCGTGGGGCGCAGACGCGGCGCTCACGCATGTCGGCGCGCGCGCGACACGCGTGGACGGCGCCGCCAAGGCCGCGGGGCGTGCGCCCT
>JAOUHR010000370.1 GCA_029884515.1 Gemmatimonadota bacterium | reverse complement strand
ACACCACGGACATCAGGCGCCCCGGGCAGGCCGCGGCGGCGATCGTGCGCGCCAGGGTCGCGCGCGGACGGGTGACGGCGATCGACACCACGGCGGCGCGGGCACTCCCCGGCGTGCTCGACATCCTGCTCCACCAGGACGCACCCCGGCGTACGCGACTCTTCTCTCCCGACGTGACGTACGTCGGTCAGCCCGTCGCAGCCGTGTGCGCCACCACCGAGGCGACCGCCAGGCGCGCCGCGAAGCTCGTGCGCGTGACCATCGAGCGGTTGCCGCACGCCGTCACGGCGGACGCAGCCACGGCAGAGGGCGCCGCCGCGGTGCGGCCGGGCCTCGCGAACAACGTGATGGGCGGCAAGCCGAGCGTGCACGAGCGCGGCGATGCGGTCAGGGCACTCGCGGGTGCCGCCGTCACGGTGACGCGCGTTGTGCGGACCCCTTGCGCGCTGCACAGCGCGCTCGAACCGCACGCCGCCGTCGCCGAGTGGGACGGCGACCGCGTCACCGTGTGGGAGAGCACGCAGGGCATCTACCGCGTGCGGGAGAACATCGCGAAGGCGCTCGACGTGCCGCTCACCAACGTGCGCGTGATCTGCGAGGCGATGGGCGGCGGGTTCGGCGCCAAGAACTACGCCGGCGCGCACACCTACATCGCCGCGCTCTTCGCCAAACGCCTCGGCGTCGCGGTGCGTTGCGCGGTGGACCGGCTCGGTGAGCAAGTGGACACCGGCAACCGGCCAAGCTCCACGCAGCGCGTCACGCTCGGCGCCACGAGGGCCGGGAAGCTCGTCGCGATCGACCTCGAGGCGACGGTCCCGCTCGGCATCGGCGGCTGGGAGGGCGGCCCCGGCGAGATCTACCACGAGCTCTACGCCTGCCCGAACGTCCGCACGCGCGAGACGTTCGCGTTCGTGAACACCGCGGCGATGGCAGCCTTCCGCGCGCCCGGACATGCCGAGGGTGCGGTGGGGCTCGAGATGGCGATGAACGCACTCGCCGCCGAACTCGGGATGGACCCGCTGGAGCTCCGCCGCCGCAACCTCGCCGTGCACGACCAGAAGAAGGACCGTCCGTACACCGGCAACCGGCTCGCCGAGTGCTACGACGAGGGGGCGCGCCGGATCGGATGGGGCACTCGACAGGAGGCGCCGGCGCCGCACCTGCGCCGCGGGCGCGGCGTGGCCGCGCAGATCTGGTCCACCGGCGGCGGCCCGCCCTGCTACGCGACCGTGCGGCTCAACACCGACGGCACCGCCGACGTCTTCGCCGGCTCGCAGGACCTGGGCACCGGCACCATGACGATCGTCGCACAGGTGGCGGCCGAGGCGCTCGGCCACCAGCTCGGCATGGTGCGCGCCGTGATCGGCGACACCGCCAGCGGGCCGTACGCCGGCAACTCGTGGGGCTCGATGACCGTCGCCTCCCTCGCGCCGGCCGTGCGAATGGCGGCCGAGGACGCGCGGCGATCGCTCCTCGAGGCGGCCGCGGGACTGATGGGCGCCGCGCCGCGCGACCTCGAGACGAAGGATGGCCGCGTGATGCTGCGCGACACCGATCGCGCGATGACGTTCGGCGAGGTCACCGCCAGGCTCGGCCAGGTGATGATCCAGGGGCACGGATCACGCGGGCCCAATCCCCAGGAGGCGGGAATCGTCACCACCGGCGCGCAATTCGCGGAGGTCGAGGTGGACACCGAGACCGGCGTGGTGCGCGTGCTGCGCATCGTCGCCGTGCACGACGCGGGGCGCATCCTGAATCCCACACTCGCCGAGTCGCAGCTCGAGGGCGGCATCATCCAGGGCCTCGGCTTCGCGCTCTTCGAGGAACGCGCGATCGACGCCCGGTTCGGCCTCCCGCTCAACGTCGGCCTGCATGACTACAAGATCCCCACCCACGCGGACATCCCCATGATCGACGGGCACTTCCTCGACGGCGCCGACCCACAGGCGAACCACGTGGGGGCGCGCGGCATCGCCGAGCCGGCGCTCATCCCCACCGCGCCGGCCATCGCGGGCGCGGTCGCCGACGCGCTCGGCGTGGAGGTGCTCGAGTTGCCCCTCACCCCGTGGCGCGTGCTCGCCGCGCTCGAGCGATGAGCGCGCGCGCGAGGGACCCCATGCGGTTCGCGATCGTCGCGCTCCTCGCGCTCTGCTCCGCCTCGGCCGCCACGCCGCTCGGAGCGCAGCGGCCCGACGTCGGCGCGCTCGCGGACCGCGTGTTCAAGGCCTACACGCCGTCGGCCCCAGGCTGTGTGGTGGGCGTCGCGCAGGAAGGGAAGATGTTGCTCGAGCGTGCGTACGGCGCGGCAGACCTCGAGACGGGCACGCCGCTCACCGCCGGCTCGATCCTCGAGGCAGGGTCCGTCTCCAAGCAGTTCACCGCGTCGGCCATCATCCTGCTCGCGCTCGAAGGCAAGCTCCGGCTCGATGATGACATCCGGAGGTACTTCCCGGAGCTCCCCGTGTACGAGCGCCCGGTCACCGTGCGGATGCTCCTCGACCATACCAGCGGCCTGCGTGACTGGGGTTCGCTCATGGGGATCGCCGGTTGGCCGCGCGGCTCGCGCGTGTACACGCACCCGCACGTGCTGGAGATCATCGCACGGCAGCGCGCACTCAACTACCCTCCCGGCGACCGGTACTCGTACACCAACAGTGGCTACAACCTCCTCGCGATGCTCGTCGAGCGCGTGAGCGGCCAGCCCTTCCCGGCCTTCACCAAGGCGCGGCTCTTCGATCCGCTGGGCATGACGCACACCTCGTGGCGCGATGATTTCAGCCGCGTGGTGCCCGGGCGCGCGCAGGCCTACCAGCCGTCGCAATCGGGGTTCAAGCTCGACATGCCGTTCGAGGACATCTTCGGCAACGGCGGCCTGCTCACCACCGTGGGCGACCTGCTCAAGTGGAACGACGCGCTCACCAAGCGTACACTTGGCGCCGCGCTCGTGGATTCGCTTCAGCGTCAGGGCGTGCTCACCTCGGGTGAACGCATCACCTACGCGGCCGGACTCGTCGTGGACACGTACCGCGGCACGCCGCGCATCGGGCACAGCGGCTCCACCGCCGGCTACCGTGCGTACCTCGCGCGCTATCCGGCGCAGCGTGACCTCTCGGTTGCCGTGCTCTGCAACACCGCGGCGCCCGCCGGCCCGCTGACGAACGGG
>JAOUHR010000074.1 GCA_029884515.1 Gemmatimonadota bacterium | reverse complement strand
TGGGGAGCGCGCTCGTCGTGGCCTGCGCGGTGGCGCGCGTGGGGACCCCCGTCGCGAGGAGCACGAGGGCGAGGCCGAAGGTCGTGGCCGCGCGCGGAGCGCCGCGGCCGCTGCGATGGAGGGTCCGGGTCATGCCCGGGGAATCAGCGGGCGGGATGCGCGGATGTCCAGTCGCGTCACTCCCGCGCGTGCGGTCAGCGCGCGAGGCGACCCATGCGATACGCCAGGCCGAATGACACCGCCCGCCGGTCCCCGAGCCCCGCGGCCAGCCGCAGCACGAACTCGCGGTCCTCGTCGAGCGAGAGGTCGAGCCCCACGTCGATCACCGTCGCGACGACGAATTCCCTGGCGGGGGCGCCTCCGCCGAGCCGCATGTCGGCCGCGACACCCCCGGTCACGTAGGGCGCGAGCCAGAGGGAGCCCGAGGTCCAGGAGACTCCGCCCGTGAGTCCGACCGGGAGCGTGAGCAGCGTGTACTCACCGATGCTCACCCCGAACCCGCTCTGCCAATCGACGTCGACGCCGCCCGCGGCCGGCGCGCGACGCAGCGGCGCCTGCAGGTCGAGTCCCCCGAAGAACGCGTTCGTCGTCGCCGCCCCCTGACCGACGCCTCCCCGGAATCGCACCCCGTCAGGCAGGCCTGGCGTCGCCCAGGTGACGAGCACCGCCGGCCCGGCTCCCGGCAACGCGTCGGAGCGCACCCAGTGCACGCCGAGGCCCCCGGAGCCGCGCGGCGAGATCAGGCGCGGCGCGTCGGGGGCGACCTGCGCCAGCAACTCGTGCCCGGTGAGCCCGAGCAGCACGGCGAAAAGGACCGCGAAGGAGGCGGGTCGCATCAGTTCGGCGCCCGCACGCCCGGCGCGTTGTAGTCGCGGTCGCGACCCATCACGCCGCCGTGCAGCTCGAGCCCCGAGTTGTCGTGCCGCGCGATCCACTGGCGCAGCGCGCCAGGGAACGGCTCGGGACTGCCCCGCCGGCCGAGTGGATCGGTGTACCAGACGTTCGGACCATCCGCGTTCCGGACATTGTTGCCGTTCACGTCCACGAACCTCCGCACGCCCTTGAACGGCGAGCGCGGATCGTCCCACGCGATCGCCGTGGGCGGCAGCCCCTCGCAGCGATCGCGCCCCTGCACCGCCGGCTGGTAGCACAGCTCGATGGGCCGCCCCATCGCACGATCGAGGGCCGGATCGTAGTAGCGGCTCGGGTCGATCACCTGGTAGTACGGATTGAACGAGGCGAGGGTGCGCCCGTTCGCCGCACGCAACGAGGCGCTCACCTCCCAGCTCTCGCGCAGTGCGTCGAACCGCGGGCGGCCGTCGGGCGGATTGAGCACGTTCGCCTGCACGCAACCGATGTCAGGCAGCGCCCGCTTCCCGCCGCCCTCCGGCGAGTTGGGCGGCGTGGCGATGCCCACGGTCACGTGGCGGTCGCGGTCGCACGATGCGACGAGCTCGCCCGGGGTGCCGATCGGCGTCAACAGCGTCGCGCTGAAGGCGGTGCCATCCGTGCAGCGGACGTGGTAGACCACCTCGTGCAGGTTGTTCGTGAAGGCATCCGGTGAGTGGGTGCCCTGGTGGAGCTTGGTGAGCACGTCGCACTTGATGAGGAGCGTGGCCGTGCCGCTGTTCCCGGCCCGCATCGTCATGCCGTTCTCCCACTCCACCTTGTGGCCGACGTGGTCCTCGTGGCGCATCGCGCCGAACCCGCTCTCCTGCAGGTGCTGGTTGGCGTAGCCGAACGGGATGGGTCCGACCTCCGCGTAGAGCGCGGAGCTCGAGGGATCACGGCCGTGCTCGTGGCCGAAGGTGCAGCCGGTGGCCGGATCCACCGGCGGGTGCCACGTGGGATAGCGCAGGCCATCGGGTCCGACGACGCTGTAGCTGTCGTGGATCGCCGGCGTGCAGGTATCGGTCCCCGACGGCGTCCAGAGGCCGAGCGCCATCGCGCTGCCCACCTCCGCGACCGGCTCGAAGCGCCGGGGCGCCGTGACGTCGCTCGTGTCGCACGACGCGGTCGCCCACGCCAGGAGCAGGCACCACCCTCCGAGAGCCCTTGGCCATCTGCGCATGCCGGACCTCCTCCGTCACGTCGCCGTGACTGATTCGGGAGCCGGTGACCCGCAGTGGGCCTGACACGCTCCGTGTCTTTCGCTCTTCTCTCAACTACTCCCGCTGCGTGCCGGCCTTCGCTCGGAAGCCCGGCGCGCGTGTGCTACCGTCGTCGCATCTGCACCGCGAATCGCACCGCCCCATGTCCCGCCTGCGGCACCACCGTCACATCGCCGTTCCTGAGTGGCGCGAACGCCGAGGCGTCGAGCGCGACCACGTTGCCCACCACCCACCTCCCGAACGCCGGCACGTCCCAGCCCGCGCCGAGCGTGAGGCGCGGGGCATCATATGAGAAGTCCCCGGCACGATACCCGGACCAGCCGAGCCCCCCGGTCAGGTAGAGGCCTCGCCCGGGGTTCGGCTGCAGATGCATCACCAGGCCGATG
Source organism: Gemmatimonadota bacterium (assembly GCA_029884515.1). GTDB lineage: Bacteria > Gemmatimonadota > Gemmatimonadetes > Gemmatimonadales > Gemmatimonadaceae > Pseudogemmatithrix. The sequence continues at coordinate 5,401 of JAOUHR010000074.1, read as the reverse complement.
CCGGTGAGCGTCTCACGCGCGCCGGGATCCAGGTACGTCCAGCGGCTCACCTCAACGCCGAGTCGCAGGCGCTGGCCGGCGTAGCCGCCGACCGCGGCGGTGACCACGGGACCCAGGTTCCACGCGGGCTGGCACAGGCGGCAGGTGAGACGGGCGCTCGCACCGCCCACCGTGAACTCGTACCAGACCGAGGGCGGCTCCGCCGCAGCCCCCCCGCCGTCCTGCGCCGCGAGGGCCGGGGCCGCCGCGAGAGCGGCCAGCGCCCAGGCGAGTCCCACGATCCACGGGTACAGCGTCCGGCCGGCGTTCGTCCGACGCATGATGACTCCGGGCATCGACACACCTCCCCGGGCAACGTGGTGTGCGTCTCGCGTGGATGCCACGCGCCGTGACACGATGTGACGCTCGCCCCATTTCGCCGCGGTCGGTTCCCCTCATAGGTTCCGTGCAGGGGTCGTGGACCACGCCCATCGCGGACGCAACGATCCCTCGGACCACGGTCCGAACACTCGTGCTGGGAGACGACATGGGACTGTTCGACGGAGTACTTGGGAAGGCGGCCGAGAAGATGGCCGGCGGGAAGGCGGACCTGGGCGGGCTGCCGGGTGGCCTCGGCGGCATGCTCAGCTCGCTCGGAGGCCAGGCCGGCGGCACTGCGGCACTCGCCGCCGTGATGGCGCTCATCCAAGGTCAGGGCGGACTGGGCGGCATCCTCGAGAAGTTCAAGTCCGCGGGTCTCGCGAACATCGTCAGCTCGTGGGTGGGCACCGGGGCCAACCTGCCCGTCTCGCCCGCGCAGATCCAGAAGGTCTTCGGCGACGCGGCCATCGGGAATGTGGCCAAGCAGATGGGCGTCGCGGCGCCGCAGGCGAGCGCCTCGATCGCGACGATGCTGCCGGAGTTGGTCAACAAGCTGACGCCGAAGGGCGCGATCGACGCGGGAAGCAGCGACATGCTCTCGCAGGGACTCGCGATGCTGAAGGGCCAGCTCGGGAAGTAGCGCCGGGCCGACGGCCGGCGTGGCGGCGACACCGCCGCGCCGGTTCCGACCTCCCGGCGAGCGGCCCCGTCAGCCCACCCGGAACAGTTCCAGCGCACGGCCGTACTGCCGCCGCAGCACCTGCTGCATCGCCTGGTGCGCGGGCCGGGAGAGCGTCGGATCCTCGGCGAGCAGGCGCTCGGCGCCCGCGCGCGCGACCTCGCTCAGCTCCTCGTCCCGCAGCGGGTCCGCCACCTTGAACGTGGGCACCCCGCTCTGGCGCTCGCCGAAGAGGTCGCCCATCCCGCGCAGTTCGAGGTCGGCGCGCGCGATCGCGAAGCCGTCCTCCGTGTCGAGGAAGTGCTGCAGCCGCTCGGCCGCCTCCGGGCTCACGTCGCCGAGCAGGATGCAGTACGACTCCTCGGCGCCGCGCCCCACGCGGCCGCGCAGCTGGTGCAGCTGTGACAGGCCGAACCGCTCGGGGTGCTCGATCAGCATCACCGTGGCGTTGGGCACGTCGATCCCCACCTCGATCACGGTCGTGGAGACGAGCGCGTCGAGCGCGCCGTCGCGGAAGCGGCGCATGATCCCGTCCTTCTCCTCCGCCGGGAGCTTGCCGTGGAGGAGCGCCACGCGACGGCCCTTGAGCGCGCCGGCCGTGAGCTCCTCGAACGCCGTCTTCGCGGCCTTGAGCGTGACCTTCTCCGAATCCTCGATGAGCGGATAGACGATGTACGCCTGGCGGCCGGCGTCGAGCTGGCGCGCGACGAAGTCGAGCACGCGGGTGCGTCCATGCTCCGGACGCAGCGCCGTGGTGATCGGCTTCCGGCCCGGCGGCCGCTCGTCGAGGATGCTCACGTCCAGGTCCCCGTACAAGGTGAGCGCGAGCGAACGCGGGATCGGCGTGGCGGACATCAGCAGGACGTCGGGCTTCTCCGCCCCGCTGCCCCGCTCGCCGAGGATCCGGCGCTGGTCCACGCCGAACCGGTGCTGCTCGTCGATGATCGCGAGGCCGAGCCGGGCGAACCTGGTCCCCTCCTGCACCAGCGCATGCGTGCCCACGGCGATCACGGGCTCGCCACTCTCGAGCCGTGTGGCGGCGAGGCGGCGCTCCTTGACGGTGCGCGAGCCCGTGACGAGCACGGGGATGATGCCGAGCGGTGCCAACAGGTGATCGATGGTGCGCACGTGCTGCTCGGCGAGGAGTTCGGTGGGCGCCATGAAGGCGACCTGGTATCCGTTCTCGAGCGCGAGGAGCGCCGCGAAGAGCGCCACGACGGTCTTGCCGCTCCCCACGTCGCCCTGCAGGAGCCGGTGCATCCGCGTGGGCGTGCCCATGTCGGCGACGATCTCCTTCACGGCGCGCACCTGCGCCCCCGTGAGCGCGAACGGGAGCGCCTTCCGCAGTTGGGTGGTGAGCGTCTTCTTCCGCACGAACCGGATCCCGTCGCGGGCCTCGCGCGCGATCGCGCGTGCGCGCCGCTGCAGGAGGTGCACGAAGAGCAGTTCCTCGTACGCCAGTCGCGCCCGGCCCGCGAGCGCCTCGGCCACCGACGTGGGCCGGTGCACCGCGCGCAGCGCCTCGGGCAGCGCGGGGACCCCCGCCTCGGCGAGCAGGTGCGCCGGCAGGTATTCCGTGACGAGGGGCAGGAGCGCGTCCAGGTGCCGGTCGATGAGGCCGCGGATCAGCTTGAACGAGAGCCCCTCGGTGGCGGGATAGACCGAGAGCACGCGGCCACCCATCGTGCCGTCGGCGTCGGCGCCGAGGTTCACGAACTCGCGCGGCGAGAGCTGGCGGCCGTGGAAGAAGCGCACGGGACCGCTCAGGAGGAGCACGTCCCCCTTCTGGATCTGCCGGTCGAGCCAGGGCTGGCCCGGCCATCCCGCCTCGATGAGTCCCGAGGCGTCCTGCACCACCGCCTGGAAGACGCGCAGCCCCTTCCGCGTGGGCAGGATCCCCTTCGAGATCACCGTGCCGATCACCGTCGCGTCGTCCCCGACGCGGAGCTTCGCGATGGAGGTGACGGTGCTCGCATCCTCGTAGCGATGCGGGATGTGGAAGAGGAGGTCCCGCGCCGTGAAGATGTTGAGCCGCTTGAGCAGCTCGGCGCGCCGGGGGCCGACGCCGGCGAGGAAGTGCACCGGTGTCTCGAGCGTGCGGCGCGGCCCGCCGGCGGCGGTCACGCGTCGAGGAGCTCGCGGACGAAGGTGTCGGCGTCGAAGGGCGCGAGGTCTCCCGCCTGCTCGCCCGTGCCGATGAACTTGACCGGCACGTCGATCGCCTCGTGCACCGCGAGCACCACGCCCCCGCGAGCCGTGCCGTCGAGCTTCGTGACCACGACGCCCGTGACGGGGACCGCGGCGGCGAACGTGCGCGCCTGCGCGACGGCATTCTGCCCCACCGTGCCGTCAAGCACGAGGAGCACCTCGTGCGGCGCGCCCGGGAGCCGCTTCTCCACCACCCGCTGCACCTTGCGCAGCTCGTCCATCAGGGCGTCGCTCGTGTGCAGGCGTCCCGCGGTGTCGATCACGATGACATCCACGCCGCGCGCGACGCCCGCGTCGATCGCCTGCCACGCCACGGCCCCGGGATCGCCGCCCGGCGCCCCGCCGACGAAGGCCGCGCCCGTCCGCTCGGCCCAGAGGCGCAGCTGGTCGATCGCGCCGGCGCGGAAGGTGTCGCCCGCACCGACGAGCACCGACTTCCCTTCCCGCCCGAGTCGCGCGGAGAGCTTGCCGATGAAGGTGGTCTTCCCGGCACCGTTCACGCCCAGCACGAGCACGACCGTCGGGGCGGACGGGGCGAGGTGGAAGGCCGGGTCGGCGTTCCCGGTGCGCAGCGCCGCGACGATGCCGTCGCGCAAGGCGCCCTGGAACTGCTCGGGGGTCCGCACCGCACCGCGCGCGGCGAGCTGCCGCACGGCATCCACGAGGCGCACGGTCACGGGCACGCCGAAGTCGGCCTCGAGCAGGAGCTGCTCGAGTGACTCGAGGGAGCCCGTGTCCACGCCGCCGCGCGCGAGCACCGTGACGTCCGCGAGCGCGACGTCCTTGATGCGCTGCCAGAGCGAGCGGCGCGGCGCTTCGTCCTTGCGTCTCTTGAGGAGGGCCATCGACGAGGTGGAAGGAGAACGGACGGTCGGCGGCCCCGGCCGGGTCAGCGCAAGCCGATCCGCCGCCGCAGGAGCCATTCCGCGCAGAGGGCGACGATCGCGACGAGGGCGAGCCACCAGGCCCCCAGCGCGCGCGGCGCCCGGTCGAGCGGCACCCCGTCCCCGACGGTGCCGGCGGCAACGGTCGGCCGCCGCGGCACCCATTCGCGCGCGAGTCCCGCGCGGGCCGCCCCCGGCGCACCGGCGCTCGGTTCGGCGCCGACCCAGTCGAATATACTCCCCCACACCGCATCGAAGGCCTCCGCCGACCTTCCGCCGCGCAGGCGCCACCGCCAGAGCCCGGTCGCGGGGACGACGGCGGCCCGGCGCGCGCCGTCCTCGAGCACCACCACCGCGCGCTCGTCGAATCGGCGCGCCCGGCGCGCGAGGATGGCGGCGAAACCTCCGGGCCTGGAGAGGCCGACCTCCACGGGTGGCAGCGAGTCCCACGGCACGCCCGCCAACGCGGCGGCGATCGGCGAGTCGCCGGTGCCTGAGGGGTAGTAGTCATCGCCCGCAGGAGGAGGCGCCAGGAGCACCAGCGCGCCGCGGGTGAGCGCGCGGGGCGCGCCGAAGATCGCCGTGTCTCCGTGGAGCACGAGGAGCGGCGTGGCAGCCGCCGCCTTCCGCACCTCCGCCTCGGTCGTGGCGCGCAGCGACCCGTCCACGCGCCAGGCGCCCGGCGTGACGCGCCAGAAGCCCTGCACGGGCCCGCGGCGCGTGCCGCGCAGGACGGCGAGCGCGAAGCGGGCGTCCTCGTCGGGCGACGACGAGATGAAGGTCGCCGCCGCCGCGCCGGAGACGACGAGCGGCGCGCTCGCCGTGTCGTTCGCCGCGACCGCATCGCCGGGCGTGAGCGTCGCGCGGATGCGGCGGGTGGCGTCCGTGGCGGGCACCGGGATCGGCACGCGCACCTCGCGCTCCTCGAACGGTTCGAGCGCCGGCAGGGGGCCGGTGAGCACCGCGCGGGTGTCGAGCATCACCGTGAGCGTGGTGGCAACGGATCCCGCCGCGCCCGCGCGAACGACGATGCGCGCGGTGATCGTGTCGCCGCCGAGGGCCCCGCCGGGGGCGTCGAGCACGGCCAGGGCGGCGTCCGGACGCGCCACCGCGGGCACGAGCCGGACGGCCGAACCCTGCGGCAACCGGTCGAGGCGTTCCGGGTCGTCGATCGCCCCGTCGGTGACGATCACCAGCGGCCGCCCCACGGCGAGCGCCGACTCCACCAGCGGCCCCACGCGCGAGGCCCCGTCGCGGGGCAGCGTCGGCA
>JAOUHR010000073.1 GCA_029884515.1 Gemmatimonadota bacterium | reverse complement strand
ACGAACATCCTCTGGAAGAGCACCGATCGCGGCGACACCTGGACCGCACTCGGCGACCGCACCAAGGGGATCGACCGGCGCACCCTGCCGATCATGGGCACGCTCCCCATGGCCGCCACGCGTTCGCTCGACGACGGGATTCCCTACTGGCCCACCGTGAGCACGATCGCCGAGTCGCCGCGGCGGCGCGGCGTGCTCTGGGTGGGGACTGATGATGGGAACGTGCAGCGGAGCGGGGACGACGGCGCGAACTGGAGCGAGCTCTCGTCGCGACTCCCCGGCCTGCCGCGCGGCGCGTGGATCAACGGCATCGAACCCTCGCGCCACGCCGATGGCCGCGTGTACGTCGTGGTGAACAACTACCGGAACGGCGACTTCGCCAACTACGTGTACCGCACCGACGACGACGGGCGCACCTTCACGCGGATCGACGGTGCGCTTCCCGCCGGGCGCGTGGCGCGCACGCTCCGCGAGGACCTCGTGAACCCGGACCTGTTGTTCCTCGGCACCGAGTTCGGGCTCTTCTGGAGCAACGACCGCGGCGCCACCTGGGCCGAACTGCGCGGCGGGATGCCGCTGGTGGCGGTGAACGACCTCACGATCCATCCGCGCGAGAACGACCTGATCCTCGCGACGCACGGGCGCGGCGTCTGGATCCTCGACCAGATGAATGCGCTGCGCGAGCTCACGCCTGCCGTGGCGGAGAAGGCCATGCACCTCTTCACGTCGCGGCCGGCGGAGCAGATCCGCTATCGCAACGTGCTCGCGCACGTCGGTGATGTCTTCTATGAAGGAGCGAACCCGCCGGCCGGGGCGATCGTGGACTTCTGGCTCAAGGCGGCCGACTCCGCGACGGTGACGTTCCACGGGGCGGGCGGCGGCGAGGTCGCGCGGATCCGTGTCGCGGGGCACGCGGGCCTCAACCGCGTGGTGTGGGACCTCAAGTACGCGGGCAACGGGCCCTTCGTGCAACTCGGCAGGTACGAGGTGCGCCTGCAGGCCGGCGGACTCGGCGTGCGCGGGAGCCTCGAGGTGCGCGAGGACCCGCGGATCCAGGTGGCGCCGGACGTGCGGCGTGCGTGGACGCGTGACATGCAGCGGCTGGCATCGCTGCGCGACTCGACGCGTGCGCTCGCGGCGCGGGTCAAGTCGAAGGAGACCGCCGAGTTGGCTTCGCGGGCTGCGCGGCTCTACGGCTCGGCGGAGGACGAGGTGGGGCCGCTCACCCAGTTGCAGCGGGAGCAGGAGGCGTTCCTGCGGCGGATGTTGGGGGAACTGGGGCGGTAGTTCTCTTTCATCCACCGTCGAGCCGAGCGTACGCTGGGGGCATGCCCGCCGTGCAGAACGACTGGACCGTGGAGAGGGCGCGGGCGCTTCATGAGGATGGGAATCTCTACGAGGGGCTCGACGGAGAGTTGCACGTGACTCCGGCGCCCATGTACGCGCACCGGTCGGCCTTGATGATGCTGCAACGCCACCTCCGCCCGTAGGTGGAAGCGAACGCGCTGGGGTGGAGGTGCTCTCATCCTCCACCGCGCGTGCCGGTCGCGGCCGCAGGCGGCTCATCTATGAGGACCGGGGCGTGCCGGAGTACTGGATCCTGGACCTCGATGCGCGGCAGGTCGAGCGATGGCAGCCGGATGACTCCCGTGGTGAAGTGATCACGGGGGCCCTCGAGTGGCGGCCGCTGCCGGAGCTGGAGCCGCTGCGGATCGGACCGCCGGCGTTCTTCGACGTGGTGCTCGGGCTGTCGAACAAGGCGCCAACGCGATAGGCCCGGTGCCATCCCGCCGCCCGAGCCTATCGCGAACGCGGCGTGAGATTCAGAACGTCACGCCCACCTTGAGGGACGTGGACCGGACCCGCGCCATGTTGTACTCCATCGCGATCCGGAACCGCGACACCTCGGCCACCGCGCCCACCATCGCCTGCGTGCCCGTGACCCGCTCATCCGCGAGACTCACCGCGGCCGTCTTCTCGTGCGAACTCGAGAGGTAGCCCGAGATACCGGCATAGGGTGAGACGGTCAACCACCGATGGTTCAGCGTGTACTGCCGGCTGGCCACCAGGTCGAGCCCATAGACCGACAGGTTCAGGTCCTCAGGGCCGTAGAGCGACACGAAGCTCACGCGTGTGGAGGCGGCCCAGTTCCCGCTGACGTCATCGACGAGGTTGTACTGGACCTGCCCACCATAGAAGCCGTAGTTCGCTCCGGGGTTCTTGGTGAAATACGCGCCTACGTCGACCCTCTCGGACACGCCCGCCCTGGCCATCACTCCGGGGAACGCGAGTCCGCTCCCTTCCATGAGCCAGTGCTCGGCGTCGGGGTGTACGAACGTGTCGTTCCAGGCGCTGGTCTCGTCATCGATGCCGGTCTCCCACTGGAGCGCCGACACCTCGAAGTTCCCCGTGCCCATCGGTTTCGCATCGGTGAGGGGGCGGAAGTAGCTCACGAGGCCTGCTTCACCGGTGAAGCGATGCCAGGCCGCCTGCGTGAGTGACGGGTCCAGTTGGAAGGAGCACTCCTTCCACTTGGGGTTCACGTGGAGCTGCACGTTCTTGGCGGTCTGGGCGGAGCCGGTGGAGGGAACCACCGCCAGCACTGCGGCCAGCGCCACTGGGAGGATCGGGGTGCGTCTCATGGGAACACTCCTTCAAGTGGTTGAACGGTCGGGCTGTCGCTGACGACGGCAGCAGGGAGGTGCATGGGACCGTACGGCGGCGGATTCCGGCAGTGTTGACTCTCCACGCCGACTTCATGACAATTGGCGCCAATGGCGCCGTCAGCCCCGTCCATCGCCGCTACCAGCACGCTGGCCATGGTCCGCGCGGCCGAGGCGCGCGGCCTCGAGGTCGGGGACCTGCTCGAGGGGGCGGGCCTCACCGCGGGATTCCTCGAGGACCCCGACTCGCGCATCCCGGCGAAGACGGTGCTCGCGCTCTGGAACGCGTTGCGCGAGCGTTCGGGCGACCCGGCCCTCCAACTCGCCGCGCCTTCCGCCCTCCCGTTCGGCGCGTACCGTGTGATCGACTACCTCGTGGCCGCGTCAGCCACGGTCGGCGACGGATTCCGCCGCTTCGCGCAGTACTTCGGGCTGATCGCCGATGCCCTCACCATCACCATCACCGGGGACGAGGACGGGCATTCCGTCTCGCTGACGACGGCGGATGGCGGCCCGGTCCCGGCGGTGTACGTGGACTACGTCTTCGCGGCGCTCGTCACCCGCATCCGCATGCGGATCCGGCCCGGCCTCTCGTTGCGCAGGGTGGAGCTCCGCCAACCCGAGCCTGCGGACGCGTCGCCGTACGGCGTGCTCTTCCGCGCGCCCGTCCGATTCGGCGCCGCGGCGGACCGGATGTGCTTCAGCGCCGCAGAGTGGGGTGCACCGACGGAACTCGCGGACGAGTCGCTGGTGAGGCTCCTCGAGGAGCACGCCCGGATACTCGCGAAGGGGATCGCTGCGCGGGGACTCCCACCCGCATCCGCCGGCTTTCGCGATGAGGTGCAGAAGGCGATCGTCTCGACGCTGTCCGAAGGCGGATCGGCCGCGGCCGTCGCAGGCGCGCTCAACGTGAGCGTCCGCACGCTGCAGCGGAGACTGGTCGACGCCGGCACCTCGTTCCGGGAACTCTCCGATGCCGTGAGGAGTCAGCTCGCGGAGGGATACCTGGGCGACCCGAAGGTGTCGATCACGGAAGTCACGTTCCTGCTGGGCTTCAGCGAGGAGAGCGCCTTCAGCCGGGCGTTCCATCGATGGACCGGGGAGTCGCCGGGGCGATGGAGGCGGCGGGCGCGCTGAGCGATCATCGCGCACACGACGATGCGAGCACCACGTGGCAGCCATCGCTCCGCGCCTGCTGGCGACCCCCTGTACACGGTCGCAGATTCACAGTCGACCTCGCCGCACCGTCGCGAACGCCCACGCACACGAGACGCCACGTGAACACCCGACCCACCGTGCTCCCGATCGGCCGCTTCCTCGCGGCCGCGCTCCTCCCGCTCCTCGTCGCCCTTCCCGCGACTTCCGCGCTCGCCCAGGCGAAGAAGGTGCTCTCGGTGGAGGACTACTCCACGTGGCGCACGATCGACGCCGCGCAGATCTCCCCCGACGGCAAGTGGGTGGTCTATGGCCTGCGCTTCACGAATGTCGTCACGCCGGACGCGAAGCCGGAGCTGCACATCAAGCGGCTCGACACGGGCGTCGAGGTCGTGGTGAAGGACGCTTCGCAGCCGCAGTTCTCGCCGGACTCGCGATGGGTCGTCTATCAGGTGGAACCGCCTCCGCCGCCCAAGGCTCCGGTCCGTGGCGCGGCGGGTGCGGCCGGCGCCCAGCCCGCGCCGGCCGACAGTGCGGCCGACACCACCGCTGCGGGTCGTGCGAGCGCGGCGAAGCAGGAACCCAAGCGCGTTGAGCTGCGTGAGCTCGCGACGGGCCGGATCCAGAAGTGGGAGGACATCGCGACCGCGACCTTCTCGCCGACCTCCAGCCACCTGCTGCTGCGGCGTCGGCCGCCGACTGCCGGGGGAGCCTCGGGTGGCGACGGCGGCGCACCCCAGGGACCGCCGGGCGGGCAGGGCGGTCGCGGTGGGCGCGGAGGCAGCGGGAGCGTCAGCGGCACGGATGCCCTCCTCGTCGACCTCGCCGCGGGCCGCAGCCAATTCCTGGGCAGCGTGGGCGACGCCGCATTCAACAGACGGGGTGAGATGCTCGCCTACTCGGTGGAGGCCACGCCGAAGGACGGCAACGGCCTCTCCGTGATCGACCTGGCCACCGGTGCCACCACCCCGCTCGACAACGACGCGCGCACCTACAGCGGCATCGCCTGGAACGACGCGGGCACGGGCGTGGCCGTACTCAAGGGCACGGAGGTGCCGAAGATGCGCGAGAAGGAGAACGTCCTGCTCGTCATCCCGGCAGTGCGCCCGGCCGCCGGTGCGAAGGCGGCGCCCACGCAGGCGAGGGTGAGCCTCGACTCCTCGGCCGCCGGACTCCCCAAGGGCTTCGTGATCAGCGAGCGCGCACCGCTCAGCTGGAGCGACGACAACGCGCGCGTCTTCTTCGGCCTGATCCCGCAGACCACCGCGCCCGACACGGGCAGGAAGAAGAGCACCGACTCGATCGCCGACGTGGACGTCTGGCGCACGCAGGACGAGCGGATCCAGTCGGAGCAGATGATCCGCGCCAACGCCGACCGCAACCGCACCTTCCGGCAGGCGCTCGACCTCAAGTCGGGCAAGTTCGTGGCGCTCTCCGACTCCTCGCTGCGCGACCTCGAGGTGTCGCCTGACGGCCGCTGGGCGGTGGGCCAGGACCAGCGTCCCTACGTGACCGACTCCGGGCGCACGCGCGCGGACGTCTACCGCGTGCACACGTCCACCGGCGAACGCACGCTCATCTCCAAGGCCCAGCTCGTGGGTGAGTACGCGCCCGGCTTCTCCGCCGACGGCAGGCACTGGCTCTATTGGAGTGACGCGAAGTACCAGGACTACGACCTCGACGCCGGCGTTTCACGCACGCTCGCACCGGCCGGCGCGCCGAGCTTCACGGACATGGAGTGGGACTACCCCGGAACGCGTCCACCGTACGGCGTGGAAGGGTTCAGCAAGGATGGCCGAGGCGTGATCGTCCAGGCGCGCTACGACCTCTGGTACCTCCCGTACGCGGCGAACGCCGCGGCGCGGAACCTCACCAATGGCGAGGGCGCGAAGGGCGAGGTCATCTACCGCTGGGCGCGCACCGTGCCGCCGGACCCCATGGCGCCACGCGTGGAACGCGAGGGGCGCGTGATCGACCTCGCGAAGCCGGTGACGCTCTCGGCTTACGGATTCTGGACCAAGCGCTCGGGTTTCTCCGAGTTGAACGGCTCGGCGCTCAAGCCGCTCGTGTACGAGGACGCGTCGTTCAGCACGCCACAGCGCGCCGCCAAGGCGGAGCAGTACCTCTTCACCCGGCAGACCTTCGCCGAGTTCCCGGACGTCCGCGTGTCGGGACCGGGGTTCGCGCAGGCCGTGAAGGTGAGCAACGCGAATCCGCAGCAGGCCGACTACCTGTGGGGCCACCGGATCCTGTTCGACTTCACGCTCAAGGACGGCACGCGCTCACAGGGGATCCTCGCGCTCCCGGACGACTACAAGGCGGGCGAGAAGCGGCCGATGCTCGTGACGTTCTACGAGAAGAACTCACAGAACCTGAACCGGTACCTCGCGCCCAACTTCCTGACGTCGATGGGATCCACGCCCATGGAGGCCGTGAGCCGCGGCTACGTCACCATGATGCCCGACGTGTATTTCCGCACGGGCCAGTCGCACAGCGACATGCTCGAGGCGGTGGAGGCGGCGACGCAGAAGGTGATCGAGATGGGCTACGCCGACCCCGCGCACATCGGCGTGCACGGCCACAGCTACGGCGGCGAGGGCGCCGCCTTCATCTCCACGCGGTCGCAGTTGTTCGCGGCCGTCGGCATGGGCGCCGGCGTCACCGACCTCACCAGCGATTTCGTGCAGAGCTGGGGGTGGTCGTACCAGGTGACCGGCGGCAGCGGCCAGAACGGCTCCGAGTACTACATCAACAGCCAGGGGCGCTGGGGCTTCTCGCCCTGGGACAAGCCGGAGATCTACCGGTTCGAGTCCGCGCTCACGCATGTGCGAGCGGTGCGACAGCCGATCCTCATCATGCACGGGACGGCCGACCCGACGGTGTCGTTCAGTGAGGGGATGAACTTCTACAACGCGCTCCGCTACAACAACAAGGTCGCGTACATGCTCGCGTATCCGGGCGAGGGGCACGGCCTGCGCGGCGTCGCGAACCGGAGGGACCTCACGATCCGCTACTTCCAGTTCTTCGACCACTACCTGCGTGGGGCGCCGGCGCCCAGGTGGATGACGGACGGGGTGCCGTACCTGGTGAAGGAGTCGGTGAAGGAGCCGAAGTAGCATGGTCCTCACGAAGCAGGAACTCATCGCCACGCTGCAGAACGAGGTCCGCATCCTGCTCCACCTCATCACGAAGGTGGATCGCACGCAGCTCACGTACCGGCCGACCAAGGGCCAGCGCAGCACGGGCGAACTCCTGCGATACCTGAGCATGATGGGCCCGGCGCTCGTGCGGTACGCGCTCGCCAAGGAGCAGGACGCCGAGATCTGGACCGCCGCTGAACGGGAGTCCGAGAGCCGAAACTTCGAGGAGTCGGTCGCGGCGATCGCCGGGCAGGCGGAACTCTACCGCACGTTGCTCGCGCCGGTCCCCGAGTCCGCGTTCCGCGAGGAGATCACGAACTTCGACGGTACGAAGGTCTCGCGCGGGCTCTTCCTGGTGCTCCTCGTGCTCGGCGGGTGCGTGGCGTACCGCACGCAGCTCTTCCTCTACCTCAAGGCAAGTGGGCGCTCGCAGCTCAGCTCGTCGGACCTCTGGGACGGGGCCGACACGCCGCCGGGATAGTACGTTCCAAGGATGAGCCAGAGCGCCACGTCGGACACGGCGGAGATCCGCCCGGGCACCGTCATCGCCGAGCGCTTCACCGTGCAGGACACGCTCGGCGTGGGCGGCGCGGCGGTGGTGTATCGGGCGCACGACAAGGTGCTCGACCGGCAGGTGGCGCTCAAGCTGCTGGGCGAGACCGCGTCGTCGCATGTGGACCACAGCCGCTTCGAGCGCGAGATCCGCCTGACGGCCCGGCTGGTGCACCCCTCGATCGTCCCCCTCTTCGACAGCGGGTGGCACGGAGACCGGCTCTACTACGTCATGCCCTGCATCGCCGGCACCACCCTGCGCGGCGTGCTCGCGACGCAGAAGCGGCTGCCGGTGGACCAGGCGCTGCGATTGATCGGTGACGTCGCGGAAGCGCTCGCGTATGCCCACGCGATGGGATTCGTGCACCGCGACATCAAGCCCGAGAACATCTTCAGCG